>DAOVUW010000031.1 GCA_030632385.1 Candidatus Nanohalarchaeota archaeon | reverse complement strand
TAGTTAAGAAAGTAAATGTGGCCATGTCCATCAATGTTCTTTGTTTTGTTGAAGTTAAATCTGTATTTGCATAACTCAGTGAAAAATAACCGCTTAAAGCCCCTAAAGAAAAGGTTCCAAGAATTATGTAAATCGATACGCCTATATTGTCAAATTCCGTAATTTTTTTGATATACGGGAAACTCCAAAGCAGGATTACTGTTGTTGTAATCATTACTGTGATATTTTTCAATACATTTTGTTTCAATATTAATGCTTTTAAATTTTCATCTAATCTCATATTTATTCATCCTCCTTATTGTATTTGTAATTTTTTCTCCTCGTGTCTAAATTATGCTCATTGGAGAAAAAACTATTTATTATGTCGATATAATTTTTCCTTTCCTTTCCTGTTTGTGATGCAACATACAAGTAAACAACTAATGCGATTAATGGAGAGATTATTGTACCGAGTCCATCTAATGAAGTAGTAATTATTGAATTTTCAATATAGAAAAAAGTGTTGTCTACTCCAAATGAAGTTGGCGAGAAAATCGCAAACAATACTCTTGAAATCCCACCGCAAATAATTGCCCATAATGCAGCATTTGAATCTGGTTTTTTTGATATAAATGCAAAAACAAAAGGCACCAGCAAACTTGCAAACATAATATCAAAAGCGACTGTCAATAAGATTCCAGGTGATGGAAGTAGCATCGCAAATATCATTCCAATGCCTGCTATTGGAACTAATGATAATCGTGTAAAATACAGATATGTTTTTTCATAATCTGCACTGCTTACTTTTTTGAGTCCTTCTTTTATATTTAATACATTATGTGCTAAAATATTGCCCATGCTCAATATAGCTCCGTCAATTGTTGATAAAGAAACACCAACTATTCCGCTTATCAAAAACATCGAGATGAATACAGGTAGTATTTCTTCTGAAAATACAAAGAGTAAAGGAATTCCTTCTACAGGAGAAATACCAATTGACTGTATAAAAAAAGCCAATAGCGAGAAAGGTATGCCTATAATTAAAGTCATCCATGCACCCATATAACAACCTTTTTTTGCTATTTTTGGCGTTCTTGCAGAAAATATTCTTGATGCAAAATCAATAGCAAGAAGATTTCCAAAACCCAATGCAACAATAGTTGCCCAGTTTATTAATGCTCCTTCCCCCGGAAAGATCATTTGAGTTATGCTCATCCCGCTTATAAGATCTCCTGAAGTAAATAGCTCCAATCCATATTTGAATACAATATAAACTAAAGTCAAACCCAGTCCAAAGACCAACAACCCAATTTGAAATAAATCTGTCAGTATATCCGATATAAGACCTCCTGCCATAGAATAGATTACTACCATTATTGAAATCAAAATAATTATTGTTTCGTAATTCAATGCAAAAAATATTTTCATCAATATTCCAACTGCGGCTAAATTTCCGGCAAGAAGTATGCCAAAACTAAATATCATAAGAATCGACGCAATAACTTCAATATTTCGATTATATTTAATCCTGAATAAATCCGCAAGAGTCAGCAGATTCATTGAATTGAGTTTTTCTGCAAAAAATTTTCCGAATAAAAAAAGAGCCAGTGCAAGACCTATTACCATAGTTGCGCCTGCCCAAAATCCAAAGTCGGAAGACAACGTAGTGTTTCCAAGAGTACTGTTTCCATCTATTGCCTGTCCTACTAATGCTAAACCGACAATAGGAATGCTCATATTTCTTCCAGCAACATAATAATTCTCTGTTTTGTTTTTTATTTGCTTGCTTCCAAAAAGTCCAATCATTAAGGTGATGAGTAATGACAGTATTATGCCTATTTCAATTAATCCCATTTTTAATCACAATTTATTGAGTAGTAAAAAATTTTGCTTCTTTATAGTCTATAGTCTTTTACCCCCAGTATACTATATAATTTTACAGAAGATAAAAGTCCGTGTTTATTTTTTTACAAAAACGCAATAATTATTTAAAGAATTTGCGTTTATTGTTTTATGAAACTTGATTTAAAAGATAAGAAAATACTCTATGAGCTTTCAAAAAACTGCAGGCGACCTTTAAATAAGCTTTCAAAAAAAGTGGCGTTGAGCCGTGAAGTCATTGACTATCGGATTAAAAAAATGGTAAAAGAAAAAGTTATAGAGGGTTTTTATACTGAAATTGACGAGACAAAACTGGGCTTTGGAAGGCATATTGTCTATATTGTATTTCATAAAGTAACGGAAACAAAAGAAAAAGAGATAATAGATAAGATTGTAGCTCATCCCTTTGTTTCATGGACAACTGTTTCAATGGGAAAATGGAGCATTATTTTTGATTTTATAACAGATAATATAAAACAGATAAATGATTTTGTCGAGGAATTAAAACTTCAGTATAAATATAATATTGGCGAATACATGGTGGCTTCTCAAATTTATTTTCAGCATTTCAATTACAAATATTACAATGTAAAAGAAAAGAAAAAATTATTTGAAACTATAGAGAAAGAAAGAAAATACACAAATTATAAATTAGACCGCAAAGATATTCAATTATTAAGAATTCTCTCAGATAATGCGCGGATGAGTTGTGTTGATATCTCCTCTAAAATAGGAACAAGTCCAAATACAGTAAAAAACAGGATAAAAGCATTGATGAATGCAGGAATCATAAAATCATTTTTTATACAACCAAATAAGGAATTGTTTGGATATTCTCAATATTATCTGCAACTGGATTTTGTTAATCAGACAAAAGATGAAGAAAAAAGAGTTGTCGAGTATGTCATAAAGCATCCTAATGTAAATGCATATTACAAACCATTGGGACACTGGAGTATGGAGCTTGCTGTTTTTGTCAAAAATTCAGCAGAGCTTAGAAAAATAATTATTGATTTGAGAAACCTGTTTGGTAATATCATGAAAGTTCACGATGCCGTGCTTTTTTATGAAGAGCCAAAAAGCAATTATCTTCCGACAGGAGTATTTGATAGTTTAGAAGCAAAATATAAATAAGGTTCTATAATATTGAAAATTGCTGTAAAAAATATCAATCATTGCTGATTTTTGAATAAATTTTTCTCAAGTCTTCTTCTTTTAATTCATTATTATTTTCAATAATATTTAACTCAAGTTTGTATTTTTTGCATATTTTTTGCGTTTCTTCAAAATCAGGAACTTTGTCTATAAATTCCAGATGTTGCGGTGTTTTTCTTTCAAGTAGTCTTTGTTTATTTTTATCAGAATGAATATATAATGTTCTGCCGCCGGTATATTTGAATAATTCGTATTTTAGGGCATAAGCGCATTCTATAAGCAAAATTGTTTCTTTTTGGAGCTTATTTTCTTTTTTCATTTTTTTTATGCATTTCTCTAATTTTTCAACCAGAGGTATTTTAAGAAAATCCGCGACATCATCCGGTCTTGATTGCACCAACGAAAAGACATCGTCTGTTTTGAAATGATTTTTTACCAAATGATGCAATTCTTTTACTAGCAAATCTATATCTATGGATTCTATGGGGTATTTTTTTGACAGCTCTTTTATTATTTTCGTCTTTCCAGAGCCGGGTCTTCCTGCAACAATAAATATTTTATTTATTTCCAGTGCTTTTTCAATCAATTTTGAAATTACAAAAGGACATGTTTTATTGCTCAAATTAATCAAATCGACATTTTCTGCCATTTTCCGCAGCAGACCCGATGAAATATTTTTGTATTCTTCTTTTGCAAAAACAAAGAAAAATTTGTCTACGCCAAATTTTTCCAGGCTTGTCAATAGTGATGTTTTTTCATGACTCAAACAATCTATGTTTTTTATTCCCCTAACAACAATAAAATTTTTATATGGAACTGAAAACATTTTTTTGATTTCATCAAAGGTGTATATTCTGACATTTTCCGGCAAATCCATGTGATGCCACATTTGAGCGCATTCTTCCTGGCTAAACCAGTATTTTTTTTTGTGAATATTTCTTGAGCAGACTATGTTCACTTCTTCAAAACATTGGCTTGCTTCTTTTATGTAATTAAGATGCCCGATTGTAGGCGGGCTAAAACACCCTGGTGCAGCGACAAATTGTTTTTTATAGTCCATAAGAATTAGTTTTAAGAGAATTATATATATTTTTGTTTATTTTTTTTACTCTGACAGGAAATACGAAGAATAATAAATATATAAATATTAGTCACTTTACATATTAATGGAAACAGATATCAACAGTGCATTTGCTCATAGGAAATATTTTTTCAGAAAAAAATTTTTTAAAATCTTTGGTGGGGCTTTTCATGTCTATGATGAGGCAGGGAATGTTGTTTTTTATTCAGAGAAAAAAGCATTTAAGCTGAAAGAAGATTTCAGGATTTATTCAGATGAAAGCCAGAGTCGCGAGCTTTTGACAATAAAAACTCCGCAGATTTTCGACATCAGTGCGACTTACAATGTAAGAGATGCAACTACGGGAGAGCCAGTCGGTTCAATAAAAAGAGAAGGTCTGAAATCATTTCTAAAGGATGAATGGACTTTTCTTTCAAATGGCGGACACGAAATGGGAAAAATGAGTGAGGAAAGCATGGGTGGAGCGCTTCTGAGCAGATTCATTAAGTTGATTCCACAAAACTATGTTATTACAGCAAACAACAGGACAATTGCTAAAATTGAGCAGGAGTTCAACCCATTTATACTCAAATACATATTGACAATAGACGATAATTCTAATGTAGACAGACGACTTTTGATAGCAGCAGGAATCCTTTTAGCTGGTATTGAAGGAAGACAGAGATAAGTATTTTAGTTTTTAATATAATGATTAAAAAAAAAGAAAAAAAGAGTCGGTATTATTCCTCTTCATTATAGACTTCAGCAAAAACCGTCATTGTGGTTATCCCTGAAATAAATGTCGCTATCGCCGTACCAACAATAGGAATTATTAAAAGTACTGCTGAAATCACAACTGAATAAATAGTCATTAAAATCCATGCAATGATGTAGTTTCCAGTAAATGCTTTTTTGGCTATTTTTCCAAAAGCAAAAGCTTCTTTCATACTTTCTTTATCAACATATCTCATAACTGCCATTGGAACAAAAAACCATGTAAATACGAGAAGCAAAACTCCAAGTATAAGTACGATTCCTCCACTAGCTATTATTGAACCAATACCAATTGCGCCTTTACTTGCGATTGCTGTTAATATTATTGTTCCTATGCCTGCAAAAAGGAAAAGTCCTGCAGGAATTGCATAAAGAATTCCAATTATCACAATTGTAAGACCTTTCATAAATAGGTCTCCCCATGCTTCCCATTCAGGCATATCATTGTTTTTAGTCAATGTATTTTTTGCAGTCTTTGCAACATAGCCCACATACATAAAATTAACAATTGGTATGATGGCCAATATACTCCCTATGAGAAGTTTTTTAATGTCCTGAAACGGTCTTTTTAATGCATTTTCATAATCTACCATATTTACACCATATTTATTATTATCATTATTGTTTTCTTATCTTTATTAATATACCTATTATAAGCAATGCAATAATACATAAATATACCCAATAATAAGAACCCAGTATTGCTGCTAAAAAGAAATCCCTAAAAGTTACAGTATATTCCTCTTCGTTTGTTAGACTTATATCAAATTTTACTTTATTATCTTCCATTTCTAGTCCGTTTGTATCTATGATTTCACCAAAGACTTCTACAGTATAGCCTATCTTAAATAAGTCTCCAAGAGCATCTTCCATCTGCAGATCAGACGTTGATTCAAATTTGTGTTCTTTGAAAAAAGCATCTAATTGAGTTGTAACATCTAGTATTTGGCTATTGTAATCATCTTTGCAATTTTTAGAAAAATCAGAACTTATAGTTCTGATTATGGAGGATATTTCTGAATCAGTGTATATGTTTGACTCAACTTTGCAGACACTACGATCGTTTTTTGATGCAAAAATTATTATATATTTTCCGTTCTTATTTTTAAAGTCAAAATCTCCAGTCAAATCATATTTATATGAAAAAAAATCCATTGAGTCCATTTCTTCTTCTGTAGCAATTATAACTTCAATTAAATCATCTTTGTATATATTGTTGATGTTCTGCATAATTTGGTTTTTTGTGTCCATATCCAAAAGATTTGCATTGTCTAAAATATATTCTTCAGTTGTTAATATTTCAATTTTCTTTTTATCTTCTTTAGGTTCGGGACTAACCTTTATTTTGTAAGTGTATTCGTAATAAGGGAATTTGAATTCTTTTGTAAATTCATAATTTTTCGGGTCTAAAAAGGAAGAATCCGGACCTTCTGATGTTTGACCAAACATATCATTTTCATCATCATCTTTTTCTTCTATAGGTTTGAATAATACTTTATCTTTTGCTGGGTCTAAATCTTTGAATGAATATGTTATGGATGTATCTGTTTCACTGTATATGAATTTATCCTTCACAGAATCATTAACTACAAATCCTTCTTTTAGCGTGCTTAGGATCATTTTATATTCCTGACTTGTGCTTATTGTCAAAGCCATATCATAATGACCATTTCTTTTGAGTTTTTGTTCTACATCTATATTTACGCATCCACCTGTAAAAATTATTGTAATCAATAAAAAGCAGATAATTGCATTTCTGTTTATTTTTAATACCATTTGGATATATATAATTAAAGGTATATAAAAGTTACTATTTTCAGATAATTAAAGGATTTTATATAAAGTTTTCTGTTAATCTTTATCAGTATGAGTAAAGACAATTTTACTGTAACTCCATGGGATGTGAGTGGAGATGTAAACTACAATAAATTAATAAAGAATTTCGGGCTTTCAAAGATAGATGATAAACTGCTTGAGAAGATAAAAAAACAAACAGGAGAATTGCATTTGTTCTTAAAAAGAGGTCTCTTCATTGCACATAGAGATTTGGATGTCGTCTTGAATAGTTATGCCAAAGGAGATAGCTTTTTTTTATATACGGGAAGAGGACCATCAGGAAACACTCATATAGGGCATTTGATTCCATGGATATTAGCAAAATGGCTTCAGGATAAATATGATTTAGAGCTTTATTTTCAGATGACTGACGACGAAAAATTTCTCTTTAAGGAAAATTTGACACTGGAAGAAGCAACAGGATTTGCTTATGAAAATGCTTTAGATGTTATTGCACTGGGTTTTGATCCAAAGAAGACACATATATTTACAAATACTCAATATGCCAAAACATTATACCCTCAGGCATTGAGAGTAGCAAAGAAACTTACTTTCTCGACAACCAAAGCAGTGTTTGGATTTACTAATGAAACAAATACAGGACAGATATTCTACACATCAATGCAGACAGTTCCGGCATTCCTGCCTTCAGTAAAAGCAGGTCGGAATATTTATTGTCTGATTCCTCACGGCATAGATCAAGATCCCCATTTTCGGGTCGCAAGAGATATTTTGCCAAAATTAGGCTATTACAAGCCTGCATCAATACAGAATATATTTTTCCCCGGTCTTGCCAAAGGAGGAAAGATGAGCGCAAGCGATGTGAATTCTGCTATATTTACAACAGATTCCAAAAAAGAGGTTGAAAAAAAGATCAATTCTGCATTTACAGGAGGAAGAGAGACGATAGAAAAACAGCAGAAAGAAGGAGGAAATCCAGATATCTGCAACATATATAAATACAATCACTTTCTCTTTGAAGAGGACGACGAAAGGATAGAAGAGATGAGACATCTGTGCAAAAAAGGTCAGATTAGATGTAAGGATTGCAAAAAACAACTCGTTCAAAAGATTAACAATTTCCTTCAGGAGCACCAGAAAAAAAGACAATTGGCAAAAGCAAAATTAAGCGAATTTATTTTAACTGATTAATAGTGTAAAAGCCGAAATCTATTTATATATTTAACCACAAATAGTTATTATGAAAATAAAAGTGATGTGTATTTTCTGCAATGTAAAGTTTATGTGGGATTTGGGAAAAACTATAGAAATATGTCCCGGTTGCAGAAGGAGAATTAAAATTAAGGACACAAAGATGTCGAGTTACAGTTATAATCTTTATGTAAAAGAGCAAAAGAGAAAAACAGAATCCAAGGATCTTTTTTCTTCAGACCAAAAACCGCATGCTGTTTACAGCACCCCTGATAGAAAATATGCCGATTTGCACAAAGCAACAGGACCTCGTAAAGAAGAATCAAAAGAGATTCTTGTTTCAAAAGAAATAGATTATCTTCATGTTCCAAAATCAATGCTTGGAAGATATAATGTTTTGAAAAACAAAGCAAGGCATGGTTCTATTGAACTTACGAACCCTGATTATATGATATTAAAGATAAATTTATGGTGCATGGGCGATAATCAAAAAAAAATTCTGCTTGATTTAAATAATCTCATAAAAAAATACTTAATTGAACGAGAATTTACCTTGAGACGTAAATGAAAGATTTAAAAAAGAAACATACACTTTTTCTTATGATGCATGATTCAATGGCAGATTGCTTTTCAATAATAGACAATGCAGAAAAAGCAGGCAAAAAAGAAATATCTATAATTCATGGTTCTAATTTAATAAGACATGTTTTAGAGATTATGAAAAAAAACAAATATATTTCTGAAATAGAAGAAGAAAAAACATATAATAATCGCTCATTTAATATAAAACTCAATGGGGCTATAAATAGGTGCAAAGTAATAAAGCCAAGATTGCCTATCAAAAAAGGAGATTATATAAAATACGAAAAACAATATCTTCCTGCTGTAGATGTAGGTCATCTTATTGTTTCAACACCCAAAGGTGTCTTTTCACACAAGGAAGTGAAAGGTAAAGAAGGCGGTGTTTTAATCGGCTTGGTTTATTGATTGTTAGGTTATTATGATAGAAAAAAAAATACTGCTACCAGAAGATGTTGAGGCAAAAGCAGAAGATTGTGATATAATTATTAAAGG
>DAOVUW010000013.1 GCA_030632385.1 Candidatus Nanohalarchaeota archaeon | reverse complement strand
TTTTACATCTTGCAGTTGGTTTAATTCCGCAAGCACTTGTTGTTTGGATGCATCATCCTGAGTTTTGCTTTTCTGCAATTCTCCGATTGCTTTTTGCAATTTAGTACTATTTTCTTTTGTAAGATTCAGTTCTTGTTTTAGATTGTTTAATTCCTCTAATTGTTTTTGAAATTGGATTAAGATGTTGTTGGTTTGTTGTTGTGTTATATTGTCTTGGGTTTTATTTTTTTGTATTTTCTCGATTTCAAATATATTTTTATTTATTTTTTGCTGCATCTCTTGATCTTTTTCCAATATTTCTAATAAAATCTCTTTATCTGCAGACAATAAATCATTTACCTCTTTTTTTATATCCTTCAAATCTGATCTTGCACTCGAAGAATCATTTTTTTTTTCTACACTATTTATCTTTTCTTCCATCTGATTTTGTCTTTTTGCTAAATCTTCTGTTTTTTCAAAATTTATTTTCATATCCTTTATATCCTTAGAAAATTCGTCCATTTTACTCAACAAATTCATTTCTCTGAATTCTTTAATTAGTTTATTTTTATCTCCTAAAATTACATTTATCTCTGTTAATTTTTGGTCCATTTTTTTTTTAAGTGAATTGAATTCGGACATATTTGCAAAATTAGATTGCTTGATTTTTACTTGGTTAACTTCTTTCGTTAAATCTTTAAACGAATCATTTAATTCATCTGTTTTTTCTACAACATTATGATATTGGTAAAATTTTTTTTGAACATCTGTAAATATCGCCTCAACTTTATCAGAATGTTTTTCAATATTTCCTTCTATTTTTTTAGTCTTAATGAATGTTTCTCTCATTTCTGCTTCTAATTTCAAAACAGATTCCACTCCACGAAAAACATCCATTTTATTTCTAATCTCTTTTATTTCACTGGTTATGGTTCTCAGAAGAGTTGCATTGCTTTGAGTTCTCGCCTGGGCTTCTTCAATTTTCAGGTCTTGCTTTTTAAGTTCTTTTAATACTGACTCAGGATGGACTTCCCCTACTATATCTATTGTTTTTGTTACATCTGCACTTAATTTATTGATATCTTTTTCACGCTCAATAATCATTGAACGTAACTCGCCTGTTCCCTCGTTAATTCTTGTGAATCGTTCATTTGTTAATTTTTGCATATCACGAAAAGAGTCTAATGTTGCATTTATTTTTTCTATTTGCAAAAGTAATATTTGTGTGTATTTATCTGAAGAAACATTTGTATTTTTACTATTTTTAGACTCAACCGGCTCGTCTTTTAGTTCATCCTCATTTTCTTCTTCTTCATTTTCTTCTTCCTCGTATTCATCTTCATCTTGCTGTTTTTGCAAACCGATTAGTTTTAATAGTCTGGATGATTTTTTCAAAGCCATATTGGTTAGCTAATATTTAAACTTAGAATTACTAAACTTTCATATTTTTAAACTTATTTAAATTAGACCTGTTGTGTGTTATCCCGATTTATTTTCCCCCCTCAAATCGAATACATGAGGAAATGAACAACCCCGCAGCAAGCTGCGAGGAATTATCAAGATAAATACAAGGGAGTATTTATATTTTGCGTAAGGTGAGTTAATATATTAGAACAAAATATTTGTTTTGCACATAACAAAAAATTTATTTAATTTCTTTTGTTTTTGCTATCTCTTTTTTAAATTGAGTTAATTTGTTTTTTAAAATATCTACTGATTCTAAAAGCATGTCTCTTGGCTTTCTTCCAGTAATTGATTTTATTTTGAATCGTATATTATCCGGAGTTTCATAGCTTGTTGAAGTAATTGAATTTTGGAACTTTGAATGCTCTTTTAATGTACCTGTAATTAGAGTCGCTTCAATTTCAAAATTCATGTCTTCTTCAAGTCTTGTAATCAATATATCTTTGCATACAGGAACGACATTTCTATCCGATGATTTGAAATCACCTGAATATACGCTGGCTTTTCCTTTTTTCTTTAATGTTAAAGTAACATTACATTTATCGCATCCATGCTCACATTCGCAATCATCTTTATTATTGTATTTATCTGAATAAGTAAAAGGAATCATTGCAATTCTATGAGCAATATGCTCATCATACATAGGGGCATTATTCTCTATTATAGCTATTTTTTCTGCGGCAAAAACAGGGACATTTGATATTAATGTTCTTCTTAAGGTATTTGCAAATACTTCATCACTGCCTTTTAATTCAAATTCAAAACTATTACCTGCCTCTTTTTTATTTTTTATTTCCATATTCTTAATAACAATTAAATCATTTTTTCCAGCAACTCTTTTATATTTTCTCCTCTGTCGCCCAATGCACCTTTTTGATTGTAACCCATCCGTATGCCTTTTCTTTCAAATCCGGATTTAGGAGGATTTAAACGATATAATTTAATAGTATTATTAGATGTTTCACATTTTCTTTTTTTATCTATTTCTTTTGCAAGTTTTTCATCTATTGTTCCATAGGTAATATAATCTTTTGCTTTTTTGAGCATTCCAAGAAAATATTCATTTTCCGGCACAATGATGCAGTGATTTGGTTTATTAAGTCTTAATAATTCCAGAGTGTAACTTACCTCATATCTGACGCCCGCTCTTCCTCTTATTCTTATAGCACAATACATATTTATCCCTTTATTTCATCAAGCCCTACAGATGATATATAATCCTCATTTACTTTAAAAGCATTAAGATTCTCAAAAGCATTAATTATCGCAAACAGAAAATTAATGGATGTTCCTGTCTGTCCACGAGACTTTATCCACATATCTTTAATGCCTGCTAATCTCAATATTTTTTTTATTTCGGAATCAGCACATAAATTAAGTCCCTTTGGCGCAGGAATTAATTTTACATGAACAGAACTGCATTTGCCTCTCATTACAAAAGGAATTGAATGATTGGTTCCACACTGGCATTCCCATGAACCGCAACCTCTTCTTATTGGAAAAATATTCAATTTTGCCTGCCTTCTTGTTTTATTTAATGTTGAAAGCATATCTTTTCCTTTAGTGTAACTGTATCCTATAAGACCATCTTCATTGCCGACACATACGAATGTATGGATTGTTCTTCTTCGTCCTGCCTCATGCATTCTTGTTGTTGCCCTCATAGGGGTTCTTTTTTTACCACCTCCTTTTCCTGGAGTTCCTCCAATAAGCATGATCTCTTCTTTCAAATTCGGAACTAAAATATCTACAATTTCAGATTCTTTTATTATTAATCTCTTCTCAAATATTTCTTTTATGGATTTTATATTTCCATCTTTTACTTCTCTTCCAAGAGATGTTCGTGGAATCCAATTACTAAGCGCTAATGCTTTGGTTTCTTTTTCTCTTTGTTCTCGTTCTTTTGGGTCTCTTCTCTTATATCCTGAACTCGGTCTTCTCGCATTTTTTTGATCATTCTGATTATATGCCATATCAACTCTTTTTTATATTTTCAAATACAGTACTAAATAATTTTTCTTTTTTTATAAATACTCCTTTAATTTTATCATTATCCGGAAACATACTTTCATCTGCATTTATTTTGAGCCCTCCGTCAATAGCTCCTTTTACACAGGAAAATAATCTTCCTTTTTTCTGAACATTATGAAGACCTATATCAACAACAGCTTCTTTTATTTTTTTTTCCATTGCCTGTTTTGCGCATGCATATCCTGTAAGGTAAGAACAAGGAATGTTTTTATGCGTATATGTCCATTTGTGTTTCTTAAGTGAATCTGAAGTAAACATTGTGACGGTCTCATCTTTATAATCTTTATATTCTACAATTTGGCAAATAATTCTTGTATTTGTAATCCTTATTACGAGTCTTGGTTTTTTGCTCAATAATAGCTGATATCTTTTCTTATAATTGGTCTTACCTTCAACTCTTCTTTTGAATTTTCTTTTTTTTACTACCATCTTATCTTCTGTTTATTTTATTTTTTAATAAATTTTTTAACATACATTCTTGTGTACGATCTGCTTTTCAAAACGCCACCGCAACCAAGCCTATACATTTTTCTGTATTCCTTCTTGTCAAGAACATTTTTTTGCTTTAAAGACAATAATTCTTTTCTCACTGCTCTTATTTGCTTTATCCATGCTTCTTTTCTGCCGGTTCTTGCACCTTTTTTTCCTTTTCTTCTACCTTCTCCTTTCTGTAAACCTTTCTTTTTTTGAATCAGATGTATATTTGCTCTTGCCCTCGAAACTCCTTTTTTTCGCTTTTTTACAATAATTTTTTCATTAATCAATTTTTGATTATCTAAATTGGTCAATGCTTTTGAAATTTTTTCATTGTCTTCTGGGTCAAACCAAACTCTGTGAACTCCGCATTTCAACAATTTTGCGGCGATTGTTTTCTTAGATCTTAAATTCATATTCCTTCAAATATGAATCTCTCCTTAATTTTAAAAAGGTATAGTTGGAATCGCATGATTTGAATCAAAATGAAAGTAAAACTGATGTGTTGATTAAAATTAATTTTGTACTGCGTAGTCCCTATCCTATCTCTTATTGTATAGAGGTACAACCATAGGAATGAAAGCGCAACATCCAAAAACATTTAAGTTGAGGGCATTACTTCTTTGTTCTGCGTCTAAGCTCCTCCATAACTTCAAACCAATAATCTCCGCGAAGCGCATATTTTTCCGGATGCATCTTTAATTCTTCCACAAGTTTATAAAAAGAGAGAAATTGGATTTTGATTACTTCTTCCTCTTGTAAACTCAGTTTTTTAATATCGCCATTGAATTTAAGAAAATAAACATAACAGAATTCATTATTTTTTATTTCCCTGTAAACAACTTTATGTTTTCTGATCTTGAAAAACTGCAGATCTTCCGGTTTTACAGATAATCCAATTTCTTCTTCTATTTCCCTAAGAGCTGAAATAACCGGCTCTTCGCCAGCACCAATATGACCTGCCACAGAAATATCCCACATATTTGGATAAAGCTCTTTATTTTCAGATCTTAATTGAATAAGAATTTCTCTGTTTGAATTGTATATCCAAATATGTGAAACTCTATGCCATAAACCGCTTTTATGTGCCTCACTTCTCATTTTTTGAATATTGAGACCTTCATTATTTTCGTTATAGATATCTATTACTTCATCAGCCATATATTAGTTTGAATATTATTATTTAAAATACTTTCGTGGGATAGTAACCCTGACTAAATTTCATATAACCTTGGGATCTAATGAAGTTCGCACAAAGTGTAATGTTGAGTAAAGAAATATACAAGTCCTAATTCAAAATCCAAATTAGAAAATATTTATTGTGAGACAATCTCTGAAACAAAAATTCCGAAAATTAGAATACTGGATTTTAAACAAAATAAAATAAAGTACCTTACTGAAAATCCGAGTATTATTGATTATCACATATAATATATTTTGCGAAAAAAGGCAGAATCAAAAAAATCCACAGGAAAAATGTGCATCGAAAAATGAAATATATGTATATAAAATTATTGTATATATTCATTCTTATGGAAATGATAAGTGAAAATATGGGTTATGACCGCGCAATTACAACATTCAGTCCCGACGGCAGATTGTTTCAGGTAGAATATGCCAGAGAGGCAGTAAAAAAAGGAGGTTGTGTTGTTTCTATTTGCCTAAATAAAAAAGAAAAAATGATTATATTTTGCACAAAAAAAAGACAATCAAATATAGTGCTTTCTATTGAAAAAATATTTAAGATAGATGATCATATCGCTGCTGCAAGCGCAGGTCTTATCGCTGATGCTCGTCTTCTAATAGAAGATTCAAGAATAAAAGCTCAGCAAAACCAGATTATGTATGATGAACCAATTTCTGTATTTGCTCTCTCAAAATACATAGCAGACAGAAAACAGGTATACACACAATATGCAGGAGTAAGACCTTACGGCGTATCTCTCTTAATCGCTGGAATAAATGATAAAGCTCGCTTGTATGAAACAGATCCATCTGGATTTATGGTAGAAGCAAAAGCAAGAGCAATTGGACAAAATGCAGATAAGATTAATGAATTTCTGGAAAAAGAATTTAACGACAATTTAGATAAAAAAGAAGCAATAAAACTTTCTGTAAACTCAATAAAAAAAACAGACGATAAATTCAAATCAGAAGAAGCAAATGTATGGTCTTTATCTTCAGAAGGAATAAAAGAATACACACTTGAAGAATTGAAAAAAATAATAGGATAATCTTATGGATTCAAAACCGATAACTGGTGGAGAAGCAGTGGCTCATGCTATAAGACAGATTAATCCTGGTGTTATGGCAGCATATCCTATCACTCCCCAGACGCCAATTATCGAGAAATTTGCGCAATTTGTCGCAAATGGACTTGTTGATACAGAATTTATAAGAGTGGAATCAGAGCATAGTGCATTAAGCGCTACTGCTGGTGCATCTGCTGCCGGAGTAAGAGCAATGACTGCAACTTCTTCTCAAGGATTAGCACTAATGTGGGAAATACTGGCAGCAGTATCTGGAATGAGACTCCCAATTGTAATGCCTACTCCAAACAGAGCTCTTTCTGCACCAATAAATATACACTGCGATCATAGTGATTCAATGGGTGCAAGAGACCAATGCTGGATTCAGATATTCAGCGAAACTGCACAGGAAGCATATGAAAACACTCTTCTTGCAGTAAGAATCAGTGAAAACAAAAAGGTGCTTCTTCCTTCAATGATAATGCAGGATGGATTTAATACTACCCATAATACTGAAAATGTCGTTATTTTTGATGATAAAAAAGTAAAAAAATTTCTGGGAGAATATAAAGCTCAATATCCTCTGCTCAATACAGACCAACCTATGACACATGGACCTTTCGCCCTGCAAAATTATTATTTTGAAATGAAAAAAGAGCAGGAAGATGCAATGCTTCGTTCAAAAAAAGTTTATTTAGAAATAGGAAAAGAATTCTCAAAAATCACAGGAACTAAATATGAATTATTTGAAGAATACAAATCAAAAGATGCAGAAATCATATTTATTGTCTTGAATTCAACAGCAGGAACTGTGAAAGCAAAAATAGATGATTTAAGAGAAAAAGGTCAAAAAGCAGGATTGATCAAAATAAAATTATTTAGACCGTTTCCATATGCTGAACTCGCAAATGCTTTGAAAAATGCGAAAAAAGTGATTGTTATGGATCGTTCGCTTTCTTTTGGAGCAGTCCCTCCAATATGTTCAGATATAAAAAATGCACTTTATGATTCTCCAAAAAAGCCCAAAATCGCAAGCTATGTATTTGGTCTGGGCGGAAAAAACATATATGAAAAAGACATAGAAGATATTTATTATTCTGTCAAAAACAACAAATACCACAAGCACATTAATTATATTGGTTTGGGAAGACAATAAAAACAATCTGCCTTTATTTTCTGAAATCAAAGAAAGTTATTTAAATCACAAAGATATTGCAATCTATGGAAAATAAAAATATTCTAAATTTCTTTTTTGAACTCGGTCAACTCAAAAGAATAAAGCATGAAGGATGGAGAGTTGCGGGCGTGGAACATTTAGATAGTGTTGCTGATCATACAATGCGCGCCGCCCAGATTGGATTTGTTTTGGCAAGACTTGAAAAACATACAAACCCTATGGAGATCTGCACCATTATTGTTTTTCATGATATTGAAGAATGCAGAATCGGCGATATCCATAAAGTCGCCAACAGATATATTTCTGCTGACGGAGAAAGAGCAGTTAAAGAACAGACTGAAAAATTAGGAGATATTGGCAAAGAAATATTGGAATTGTGGAAAAAGAAGAAATACGACAATACAACAGAAGGAATCATTGCAAAAGATGCTGATTTACTTGAACAGGCAATTAGCGCAAAAGAATATGTAGAAAAAGGATATCCTTTTGCAGAAGACTGGATAAACAATGTTTCGAAAAAACTACAGACAAAATCAGCGAAAAAAATTATTGCAGACCTTAAAAAATCCAATTCCAATAACTGGTGGCAAGGTCTGAAGAAAATAGACTGATGCTTAAAAAATGATTACTTTTTTGGCTGGATGTCAAAGACAGTTATTTCTGGTCTTGACCAAAATCTTATTCTGGGCATTTTGCCTCCTTCCATGCCTATTCCTCTGTTTACATACAAAGTAGTATTTCCGACAATATATTTTCCTGATTCATATTTTTTGCCATGTTTTGAGAGCGTAATCAATGCACCATAAAACGGAAGCGCAACTTGCCCTCCATGAGTATGCCCTGCCAAATAAAGGTCAACATTCAATTCCTTTAAATCTTCTATTAAATCAGGATAATGAAATAAAAATATACTGTATTCCTCCACAGGTATCTCCTCCAACAAGTCATGGTATCTGTGCATATTATCAGGATTAATTCCAGAAACATAAATATTTTCATCATTTTTGGTCAACATAAAGATCTCTTCATCCAATACTTCAAAACCTGTATTCCCAAACAAATCTAAATCATTCCAATACCATGCATCGTGATTTCCATATACTGCATATTTTCCCATACTGGCATTTAATTTTTTCATTACTTCCTTAAATACAGGCAGTGTATCTGGTGTATTGAGCGTATCTCCTGTAAAAACTATTATGTCTGGTTTTTGTGAATTGATTATATCTACAATCTTATTTTCATTTCTGATTTTTTTGTCGCAATGTAAATCCGAAATATGTAAGATTCTGAATTCTGTATTTTCCAGTTTCTCTGTGAAGATATCGATATTTTTAACTTCAATCCAATATGGTTCGACAAAATAAGCATGCATAAAACATAGGACTCCAATCAATGCCAGAGAATGCAGAAAGACGTTCTTTTTGGTCACTAGTTTTAAACTGCTTTTTTTGTTGCTCAATTTTCTGCTGATGAATCCCAAGAGTAAAAATATTTCTGATACATAAACTGCTGCAAGAATTGCCATAAATATCAACACAGGAACTAATTCTGAAACATACATATTTTCTCCACTCTTTTATTTTAATGAAAGCAATATAAAAAATTTATCGTTTGCTTCAGTTGTGTCCAGTACTATTCTTTAAGGAAATCATAATATTCTTGTTGTAAATAAGGCGTTATATATGGCACAGAATACTTTATTTTCTTTCATCAAAAAAGAATCTTAAGCTTTATCGGATTTTTCTTCGCTGATTTCGGATTTTACTTCTGGTTTTTCTTCAATGTTTTCACTTTCTTCTTCATCCAATTCGTCATCAAGTTTGCTCTCAATAAGCATTAATTCGCTTAAAGACAATTTTTTCCCGCTTTTGAATGAATCGTAAATCTTTTTTGTTTCTTCTTCCTTTTCTTCTTTTTCTTCCTGTTCTACTTCTTTCTTAACCTTTTTTTCTTTTTTCTTTAAAACTTCCAAATATTCAATGTATTTTTGATGAGCAGCATCTGCTGTTTTTTTTAAATTAGTTAATTCATCCATCAAAGGCTTTACTTTTTCTTCTTCTTCCTTTTTTTGTTTCTTAAATTCAAGTAATTTGTTGTGTATTTTTTCGCTTTTGCCAGAAAGTTCAAGCAACTCTTTATGTTTTTCATCTGCCTGTTCTTTTAGTTCATTTCTTTTACTTTTTACTCTTTTTATCTTTCTGTTGTATCTTGCGTTTTCTTTTATTTTTCTCAAAAAATTTGTCATTTTACTTAATTGTTCCTGCATCTGATCTTCTTTTCTTATAGAAACAGGTTTTGTCTGTATTTGCCATTCTAGTTTTGTTATTTTTTGTTTCAAATCAACTATTGTATTTTGGTCATAATCTGCATTATTTTTTTTTGCATGATTTTTTCCATCTATTTTTTTTCTCATTTCGGATATGTCATTATTAATATCTGATACTCTCTGGTTCAATGCATTTCTTTCTTCCTTTAATACTTTTATTTTAATGATAAAATTTTTGTTTTGATTGATGATGTCCCGAATGTTTATTTTTATATCAAAAACACCATTCAACTCTTTTTTATTTTTTAGAATAAACTCATTGGTCTTGTTATTTAGTTTTTCTCTTTCTCTCTTTAAAATCTTAACAGTTTCCTTAAGTTTTTCGATTTCTACTATTTCTTTATTCATAACAAACGTATTTTGCCTTTACTTTTTCTATAATCGAGGAACTATTATAAATATATCGCTAATTGCATGTTTTATATTCGCTGGGATACATATATTTTGATATTGGTGTTGGAAGAACGCCCGTATCATTACAACTGTTGCTTATGCAAGAGGCATCTCCAATACATGGTTGTCCTTTGATGTATGTTCCTGCTACCGGGGCCGCATTTCCATCACAGCATAGATTTAATAGACATGCTTTTAATAGTTGGCTTACGCATTCGCATGCACTTGTAGCTTCTTCACCATCTGTTTTACTGTAAGTGCATATACCTTTATCTTGGCATGTTTTAAATGCCTGTCCTCCAACCGCAACATTTCCATTGGTGCAATAATACCCACTTGCGCAGTCCTCATCTATGACGCATTTCATACTCTCTTTTAATTTAGGTATATCATCATCTATACCTATGATAAAAACAGCGCTAACGAATACTGTACTTATATTTCCGTCAGGATATCTTACATTCGCATATCTCCAAACGAGATTTTCCTCTGTAGGAGATATACTATTGGGTGCATTCACAGAATACTTGTTTTTGAAATCCCAATATCTTCCTGTCTGCGTATCCAATACATTGATATGATAACTTACTGGCTCTATATCAAATCCAGGAACTTTTTTAGGATCTCCAAATGGATTATTGATAATAGCCAAAGTCAATTTATCTGCATCAAACAAAAAGTTTTCAGGTTCTCCTCTTTCATTTTCTACTACTAAATCCGGCATATGCACAAACTGCACTAAAAGTGCATCTTTGTATGCTTTCATTTCATGCATAATTAATTGGGTATCAGACAGGCTCGACTGCATATTCATATAAATATTCATAGATGCAGCAACAAGTATTATGACACAAATTGATATTATTGTTGGACTCAAAGAATCTATTGAGGACATAAGAGTATTGCAAACAAAAATATATAAATCTGAGTTAAATCATATTTTATGTTTTTATATACTGAAGAAATAAATCTTCTGAAAGAACAGGCAAACAGCAAAAAGAAAATAAACACAAAATATACTCTCTTCGGCATTCCTTTTGATAGCACGGAAACTACACTGCCTGGTCAGAGAAGAGGTCCTAATTCAATCAGAAATGCTCTTTTATCTATTGAAACAGATGATTTGTTTGAAAAAATAACAGATATTGGAAATTTAATAGTTGTTGAAGGAAATGCATCAAAAACTTTGTTGAGGGAAGAAGAAACAATTGACGATTTGTTTGAATGCAGCAGCAGCACAATCCCTTTTATTTTAGGAGGGGAGCATACAATAACAATGGGTGCAATAAAATCCCTTCTAAAAAAATACCCTGATTTCGATATATTATGCTTTGATGCACATTATGATCTCAAAAACGAGTGGCAGACAGAAAAAATAAATCATTCAACTATAATGAGACGGATTTTTGAGATGAACAAAAATCTGGCTTTTATCGGAGCAAGAGAATATAATGAAGAAGAAGAACTTTTTTTTAAAAAAAACAATATTGATAAAAATTTAGCTAAAATCAAAAAATCAAACAAACCCTTGTATATATCTATTGATGCTGATGTATTCGATCCATCTATAATTCCCGGTGTTTCAGATAGTGTTCCGCAAGGACTCACCATAAAACAATTTTTTGATGAATTACAAACATTAAAGAAACGAAAAATAATAGGAATTGATTTTGTTGAATTTAATCCATCAATAGATGAATATACGACCTCGAGAAATATTGCCTATATCATAAAGAGAATAATGGATATTTTCTAAAATTAAATATTAAGAATAATTACTTTAATCTGTTCGAGAAGATTTTCTTTTGGAACCTCTTCGTCAACAATTGTGTAAGCAAGCGTCTTCATTTTTCTTGATGCCTTTAAATGCGGATCGCTTTCAACAACAGGCATTTTTTTGTATACAGAACGCCTTATCTTGTGATGATATGGTATTTCACAAATCACAGGCAGACCTACATATTCTTCAACATATTTTTTGTTGTGTTCGTCTTTCTCCCCCCGCACTTTATTTAATACAACGCCAACAACATCTTTTTCCTTTAATTCAAGGAGTTTTTTTGTATGAAGAGCATTTACTAATGAAGCAGGGTCAGGATTTGTAATGATGATAGAAACATCAGAGGAATTTATCGCTGCCTGTACTTCTTCCCCCAATCCTGCTGCTGCATCAATCAAGATGATGTCATATTCCCCGAGCAATTCAAAAATATGCTTCTTTAAATCAAAATTATTATTATCGTAATTGATTTTTGAAAGCAATGCAGGAATGATTGAAAATCCAATTGGGTGGCGGTATATTGCCTGTGTAATAAATGCTTTACCATCCAGCACATCATTTAATGTAACCATATTATCTGTTGCTTCAATACCCAAATGAATATGCAAATTTGAGCCAGTTACATTCCCGTCAATTACAATTACTTTTTTCCCGTTCTTTACCAGACTTGTACTTAAATTTGAAACAAGGGTTGTTTTTCCGACGCCTCCTTTTCCAGATACTATCGAAAGAATTCTAGTCATAGCATATATAGATTTAATAAATATTTAAATATTATGTATTTTTTGCTCTTGTATCTAAACTATTATTTTGTATTTAGGTTTAAACACACCATGAAAAAATCCGGCACTATCTAAAAAAATCAAATCCTGTGGGATTTTGTTATCTTAAATAAAATATATAATGCATTAGAAGATTTATTTAAGGCAAAAAGAATTTTGCTCTAAACCCTCTGAATAAAAGCAAAATTCTTTTCTGTTGTAGTAAATTGCGAAAGGATACGATAACAAAAGCTTAAATGTAGTATTTGACGTAAGATTATTTTATGATTTTTGTTTGCAATTTTGTTTGATTTATTCCTTTGCCATTTTCCACATCAAATTAAAGTAATTCATAAATGAATCAGATATTTCTTTACTTTTAATGTAAAGCGCTAAAGGGTTGTCTTTAGAAAATATCAATATATGGACATTATCTCCATAAATTGAGATAGATATTGGTGAGGAATAATTATCTGGAATATATCTAACTTCTGTCATAGAAAAAGATAGTTTCTTTTTTCTTGCGGATTCAATGAAAATTACTTTCACAGGCAATTTTATTTTTTCTTCTTTTCTTATCTGATGAGGCATGTAATATTTTAAAAAATCAAAAATTTCTCCTTCATTTGCAAAGACATAAAGCGGTTTCCCTTCCTTTAAAACTTTGCTTGTTACTGTTTTCATTCCTTCTTTTCCTACAAACATTTCAAATTTTGTATCTTCTTTTTTCCTATTATATCTTTTCAATAATTCCGGCAGTAAACTCTGCAATTTTGCCTCTTTTTCTTTTATTAGTTCAACAAGTCTTTGAGGATTCACTACATTATACTTTTTTTTACGGTCTTTTATTATGTAGCTTATCAGACCCTTGTCAAGAAGCTTTTCTAATATCTCATAGATGCTCTGCCTTGAGACCTTTGCTTTTGACATAATCTCAAAAACAGATGAATCTTCCATACTCAGTACAGTCATGTAAACATCAATTTCTTTTGGGCTAAAACCCATTTCCTCTAATATTTTTGTATCCATCTCTGTTTTTTATTTTGAAATTTTATAAATATTATGTTTTTGTCTCATGGTTCTATGAGACATATATTAATATTTATATAAAACAAGTAATATAGGGGATTGGTAAAAAAAGCCAATTGATAAAAGAGGGGTGATTAAAAAGAATAAACAATATTATATATTAACAGGAATAATAGTTTTGACAGCTATTATTGGCACAGGTCTTTATTTTAATTCAACAATAATATGAACCTAAAATCATTTTTCAATATAGATGAGATAATCGAAGAGTTAAACCAGACAAAAATAATGAGATGGAAATATATCTATTTTCTTGTCAAAATATTCACGGTTCTTATTTTGCTGACTATTCTCATTTCGCCAAAAATATCAGCAATATTGATGTTTGCCCTCGTTGCACTGGTGTCAAGAATACCTTCTGTTCTTACAATTTCACTAAAAGACAGCGAGATGATTGATTTTTTTGCTGTAATTCTTGCCTTATCTTTAAGTCCACTATTCGGAGCAGTCTTTGCAATAGCAGTATTTTGCATCTCGTCTTTTTTTTCTTCTTTAGAATTGAAGCCCTTATCATTAATTATAAATTGTCCTGCCTTGTTTGTTCCCTGTTTTTTTATGCCATGGGTTTATGCATGTTTTGGAGGAAATTTATTATACACAATGTATGCTTACACAGTAATAAGATATGCAATACGCCTTCCAATCGTGTGGCTTGTAAGACCAGATCTCATAATGATATCCATTTTCTTTTACACCCCCTGCGATCTTATTCTTGCATACATCACCAACACAGTCCATGTTGTACTATTCGGAACTCTTGTCACAAAAGCGATTACAGAAGGGCTTGCCCTCGATATAAATCTTCTGATATTAATTATCTTAATGATTACTTTTTTTGAAGTGGCAAAAATATTTGAAAAAAGAAT
>DAOVUW010000019.1 GCA_030632385.1 Candidatus Nanohalarchaeota archaeon | reverse complement strand
TTTTATGATATTATATAATGTATATTTGCCAAAACCTGTTTTTTCTTTAGAGTCCCTTTTAATTACAATACTATTTTTTTTAATGATAACAATGAGTTATCTTCTAGTAAAATATATATTTATTAAATTAAGACCCAAATAATAAACTTATTCAAATTTCAACAATATTCACTTTAATTTATCAAAAATACTCCACTCCTGCCCAAATTCAAAAAACATGCTGGCTTGGATAAACACTCATCCCATCATCTGATATATCAACAGGATATACGCTTTTTCCATGATTTGTTCCTTTCATTTTAAGTACGGTTATTGTTTTATGATATAAATCTCTTGTTTTTATTAAATCAAGCATTATAAGACCATCTACAACAAAATGCTCCATATTGTATTCAAGAGATGAAAGATTTGTTTTTCTCTCATCTACAAGAAGAGGGGTTATTCCCATATCAGAATATAATTTTATCAAACTTTGAGTTCCTCTCCTGTAGCCTCCAAAACCTTCACTAAATTCCAATACTACGGTCAGGGAGTCAAAAGCAATTCTTGTTGCACCCAAATCTTTTATTTTATCTGTAAATGTTCCGCATGTAATATACTGCATGAAATCTTCTCCTTCATCTGCTTTAATGTTTGGAGTCTCAACATGTATCAATCCGTCTTTTTCTAATTTTTTAAAATCCCATCCAAATCTGCCAAACCTATCTTGTAATGAATTTACCGGTTCTTCAAAAGATATAAAAACACCCACATCTTCGTAATCTCTTGCCCCATTAATAATGTATTGCAGAGCAAAGGTTGTTTTTCCACTTCCCGGAGTTCCTGAAATCAAAAAACCGTTTTGTTTTGGAAACCCGCCTTCAATTAATTCATCAAATCCTGCTATTCCTGAAGGAACTCTTTCGATTGCCATAGGATAAATTGGCAATTCAAGTTATTAAATATGTTGTTTATTGTCTATAAACGATTATGGGAAAAAAATATTCAAACCTTTCGGGCTTTGTTGAAAACAAGAAATTGCCTATTTACAACTGGCTCTATTACAAAGAAGGATTTTCAGCTCAAATAGTTTTTGATTTGATAGAAAGATTCAATCTAAAAAAAGGGAAAACAATTTTAGACCCGTTTTGCGGAAGCGGTACAACTCTATTGGCAGCAAAAGAAAAAGGATTGAATTCCATTGGATTTGATTGCCTGGATATTGCTATTTTTTCTTCTACAGTAAAAACAAGAGATTATGAAAATATAATCAATGAATTGCAAGAAACATTAAATAAATTTAAAGAACTCCCAAAAACAAAGCAAAGACACAAAATAAAAGAACAATTGATTATTCGCGCTTTCCCGGAAAGAATATTAAATGAATTGCTGAACTTGAAAAAAGAAATAAAAGAAATAAAAAATCCATTAATCTCCGATTTCTTTTTGCTTGCTCTCATAAATACCGCAACAAAGACATCTTTCGCAGTCAAAGACGGAGGATGCATAAAAATAGATAAAAAAAGATCTATTCCTCCGGCAAAATATATGTTTGTAAAAACAGTAAAGAAGATGATTCGGGATGTGAAAGAAAAAACATTCCTTCCCTGTACGATAGATGTATTTAGACAGGACGCACGAATTTTTGAACTTGAAAAAGATTCAATTGACTGTGTTATAACATCCCCACCGTACTTGAATAAAATAGAATATACAAATGTATATTTTATCGAAGAATATTTATTTCTAAAAAGGCAAATGCATGCTTCTTTAAGATCATTTGTAGGATCAAAGACAGAGGTTGGAATAAGCGACATAGGGGATGAAAAACTCCAAAAACATCTCTCTGGATTCATCAGCAAAAAATTCGAAGCCCAAATAGCAGCTTATTTTATTGATACAAAAAAATGGCTCGAAAACATACATCATTGCCTGAAAAAAAACAAATACTGTGCAATAATTGTCGGAGGAGGATGCTTCCCGTGGGGGGTTGTAGAAAGTGATGTAATTATCGGCTTGATGGCGCAGGATATCGGCTTTAAATTAATCGATATCGAACCGCTCAAAAAAGTTACATGCACAAAAAACAGGACTACAAAAATAGGCATTGTAAATGAGAGTTTGGTTGTTTTGAAAAAATAATCACAATTGTGTTGGAGTAGTCTGTGTTGCTTTATGTTTGTTGTTAATCTAAAAGAAATCCCACATCTCTGCTGTGGGGTAATTCACTTACACATACATTGGAGATGAAAGAAGTTTACGGAACAAATGGAGTAATTCGGGAAATCTGCAAGAATTTTCCTTTCAGTCTTTATTATATTTCTCTTGAAGAGAATCAAACACTGCAGTGGAGTATGGAGCCGAGAAAGTCAAGTAGTACAACAAGTATAAATATTTGTTGTGTATCAATATATTTATGAAAAAAATAATTTTAATTTTATGCATAATCTCAATTGTTGTTTTGGTTGTGCTAATGGGCTATAATTCAAATACACAAAAAATGATTTCTATTTCAGATGATTCTGAAGAATCTTGTAATAAATGGTGCAATGAGGGGGTTGATTCTTGGATTGATGATAGTTTGGGAAAAACAAAAACTACATTAAAAGCATCTGAAATTTGCGAATGCTAGGACTTCAAATTGCATATAATATCTGCTGTTAGATAAGTTTTCAGAGTATAATTTTCCTTTTATCCGTCAGGTTGTCTATAGATTCAAAATCTGAAGAAAGAGAAGTTTAATAAACATCATTTTAATTTAATATTATGGCTGAAATCAAAATCTTAATTGAAGGCTATGCCCGACAAATAGAAGATGGTTGGCAAGCAAGCTCTACAGTTGTTCTTATAGAATCAAAAGAAAAGAAAATAATTGCAGATCCTGGTTTTGACAGGAAAAAATTATTGGGAGTACTTAAGAAAGAAAATTTAAGGACTTCTGATATTGACTTTGTGTTTTTATCTCATGGACACATTGACCATGCTCTTCTTGCCGGAATTTTCGAGAATGCAAAAGTAGTTGATGCGCTTTATGTATATCAAAAAGACAATATCCTTGAGCACAATGGAGAGATTCCCGAAACTGACGTAAAAGTAATTCAAACGCCGGGGCATAAAGAAGAGCACTGTTCTTTGCTTGTTAAAACAGAAAAAGGAACTTATGCTGTTGCTGGAGATGTGTTTTGGTGGATGGAAAATGAAAAGCAAGAAGTTGATATCAATAAGCCCGATGGTGACACAGAGCACACGGATATCGAAAAACTTATTGCCTCTCGTAAAAAACTGCTGGAATTGGCTGATTATATAATTCCGGGACACGGAAAAATGTTTAAAGTTGAAAAGTAATATATCGGTTGTCTCCAAATGTTGAGACAATTTGCTGTTTTGTTTTACTATTGTTATGCGCAATATTACGTAGTGGTGGCTCAATCATAAATATTATAAATCCTGCTTTCTCTTATATTATTATGACAAAAATTTTCCTTATTCATGGAGCTTTTGGAAATCCTGAAGAAAACTGGTTTCCGTGGCTAAAGCAAAAATTAGAAGAATTAAATCACGAAGTGATTGTTCCTAAATTTCCTACTCCTGAAAATCAGTCTTTAGAAAATTGGAATAAAATTTTTGCAGAGTACAAAAACAAAATTGATGAAAATTCAATTTTTGTAGGTCATAGTTTAGCACCTGCCTTTTTATTAAGTATTTTAGAATGTATTAATCAACCAATCAAAGGGGCATTCTTTATTTCTGGATTTTCAACATTACTGGGAAATGAAACTTTTGATTCAATTAACAAGACATTTGTTGATAAAGAATTTGATTGGTCAAAGATAAAACAAAATTGCAAACAATTTTTTATTTATCATTCAGATAATGATCCATATGTTCCAATAGAATGTGCAAATGAATTAGCAGATAAACTTGATGTGAAACCAAAAATTATCAAAAATGCAGGTCATTTCAATGAGAAAGCAGGATATATTAAATTTGAAGAATTATTTAATGATATTAAATTGCTTCTTTAACGCCACTGCCTTATATCCTATTGTGTCTTCGCTTCGGCATTTTTTTTTGCAGAAAATATATATAATGGGGATTTAGAGATTCCGCTTATAGGTCTACCAAATTTCTCATTTCATTCGAAACTTCTCTAACTGTTGATGTTAAGGCTGTTAACAATGAGTGTATGAGTAGCGAAGCTAATTTTGGAAAGAGAAATGTAATGATGTCTCTATTATATACTAACTCCCAAATGTGAGAGTGTAATGTGGTCAAGGAGCGTGACGAAGAAGTTTTGTGAATCGCTCAAAATACGCATTATGTTTGTAAATTGCGTCGAACATAATTTATTGTAATATACAAAAACTTCTCGGTCATAGCGACATTAAAACAACAAAGAGATACTTGCATATTTCAAATCAACGGATAAAGAATGTGAAAAGTCCGCTTGATGATTTATAAACAATTTGAATGAGAACATAGAAAACTATTTTAAATATCGTTCACTATATTATGATATATATTAAAAAACAAAATGGTAATTTCGCAGGATATTAAAAAAATAGTCAAAACTTATGATAAAGCTAATCTTATAAATATATTAAACCAGATACAGGAAAAAGAAGGTTATTTGTCTGAAGAAAACATAGAATACATTTCTGAAAAACTCGAAATATCTGAAGCAAAAATTTATGAAATGGCAAGTTTTTATTCATCTTTTAAATTCAAAAAGAAAGGTATGCATACCATTTGCGTATGCAATAGCCCTTCCTGCTATATTAATGGTTCTCTGAATGTATTGACAACAATAGAAAAAATCACAGGATTAAAGCCAGGAGAATACAATGATATATTTGATTTTAAAATTACGCAATGCATTGGATGCTGCAATCAGGCGCCTGCAATGCTGATAGATAATGTTGCGTACACAAAACTTGATGAAAGAAAAATCATGGAACTATTGGAAAAAATAAAGACATCCGGGATGAAATCAAAAAATATACTAAAAGATGAAATTCAAAATAAAAAAGCATTTAAGATACTAAAAAACACTAATTTCAAATCATTGAAAAAAGCAAAGGCAATGAGTCCTGAAGAAGTTATACAGAAAGTAAAAGAATCCGGGCTTACCGGACGTGGAGGCGCTGGATTTCCCGCGGGGTTAAAATGGGAATTCGTAAATAAAACAGGTAAAGAAGGCACACTCATCTGCAATTTTGATGAAGGAGAACCAGGGACATTCAAGGATAAATTTATTGCAGTAAATAATTCCCAAACATTGATTGAAGGAATTGCTATTGCCTCTTATACTCTAAAATGCAGGCATGCTTATATTTATATAAGGAAAGAATATGATTATCTCAAAACCATGCTGCAAAAGACAATAACATCTTCAGAAAAGCATCTTGATGGTCTTAAAATCCAGATAATTGAAGGAGCAGGTGCATATATTTGCGGGGATGAAACAAGCATAATGAATTCTATTGAGGGACATAGTGGTCGTCCGAGACACAAGCCACCTTTTCCTGCTCAATGTGGACTATGGCAAAAACCAACAGCAATAAACAATGTGGAAACCCTGGCAAATGTCGCTCTTTTGTTTGAAGATAAGTGGGATAATAATCT
The DNA here is from genome assembly GCA_030632385.1 of Candidatus Nanohalarchaeota archaeon. GTDB lineage: Archaea > EX4484-52 > EX4484-52 > EX4484-52 > EX4484-52 > EX4484-52. The sequence goes on along the minus strand of DAOVUW010000019.1, from coordinate 6,922 downwards.
AAGATTATTTTGCATTTCTGGAGATGTAAATAATGGCGGTGTATTTGAGGAAAAGATAGGAATAACATTCAAAGAATTAATACAAAAAGCGCAGCCAAAGGAAAAAGTAAAGGCACTTTTTTTCGGCGCAGCAGGTGGATGCATTTCGTATGAAGATAAATTACAATTTGACCATAAACAACTGCAGGAAAAAGGAGCAGGACTTGGTTCGTGCACAATTATTGTAGTTGGAGAAAAACAAAGCATTGTTGATATTTGTCATAATATTGCCTCTTTTTTTGTTCATGAGAGTTGTGGAAAATGTACGCCCTGTAGAGAAGGAACTTACAGAGTTTGTCAATTACTTGAAAAAATAATCAATAAAAAAGGTACAAAGCACGACCTTTTATTGATTGAAGAATTATGCGACTTTATTAAAACGGCCTCTTTTTGTCCACTAGGGCAATCCTCGTGTAATCATCTCATTGGCGCTTTAAAATATTTCAGGAAGGAATTTGAAGAATTATGCAAATAAAAATAAACGGAAAAAACATTGAGTCATTACTGGATGAGACAATATTGGATGTTGCAATAAGAAACGGCATTTTTATCCCGCATCTATGCAATGATTCGGATTTGTCGCCGGAGGGAAATTGCAGGATGTGTATTTGCGAAGTTAATGGCAAATTGATAAGCACTTGCAATACTAAAGTTGCTCCAAACATGATTGTTAAAACAGATACTCAAAAAGTGATGCAATTGAGAAAAATGAATATAGAGCTTCTTTTATCAAGACACAAAACAAACCATAATGGACGCTACAATCAATTGATAGAATTGAAAGAAGAACATAATATAGATACAGTAAGGTTTTCTAAAAAATCTCGCGGAATTGAACTAAACGAGCAGAATTATCATAGAATGGATTTTAAAAAAAAAGAAAAGACTCATTTGGATAATGAAAAAAAAACAAACACAAAGGATGATTCTTCGCCATCCATTCTTAGAGATAATTCTAAATGCATCCTGTGTGGAAAATGTGTAAATAAATGCCAAATAACACAAGATGTCAATGCTATTTGTTATACAGGCAGGGGGGTGGATTTGAAAGTTGGAACCTTTTTCAATCAGCCTCTTGCACAGACAGACTGCGTCAATTGTGGACAATGCGTGCTTGTATGTCCTTCAGGAGCACTTAGAGAAGTAGATGATATTGAAAAAGTAAAAAATGCAATTCAAAACCCAAAAAAGTATGTAATTGCGCAAACAGCTCCTGCAATAAGAGCATCTATTGGGGAAGAATTTGGTCTACCTGCAGGAACTCTTGTCACAAAAAAACTCGTTACTGCCCTGAAAAAAATAGGTTTTGACAAGGTATTTGATACTGATTTTGGAGCCGATTTGACTATTGTTGCAGAAGCCTCTGAATTTATTTCACGGGCGACAAACAAAGGGGTCGTTCCTATGTGTACTTCATGCTGTCCTGCCTGGGTCAAATATATTGAGCAGTCTTACCCTCAATTCATCCCAAATTTATCTTCGTGCAAATCACCGCATCAAATGGTCGGCGCCATAGCAAAAACATATTATGCAAAAAAACTTCATATTGATCCAAAAAATATAGTAGTGGTAAGCATCATGCCGTGCACCGCAAAAAAATTCGAATGTCTGAGACCCGAAATGAATACATATGGATTCAGGGATGTTGATTTTGTATTGACAACAAGAGAAACAGCAAGATTTATGAAAAGTAAACGTATTGATTTGGTTCAAATGCAGGAAACAGAGTATGATAATCCTCTTGGTGAATCAAGTGGAGCGGGTGTCATTTTCGGTGCAACAGGTGGTGTAATGGAAGCCGCTATGCGAACAGCTTATGAAATAGTTACAGGAAAGGGCGTATCGAATTTAGAATTCAATCAGATAAGAGGGCTGACAGGAATAAAAGAAGGAAGTATTGTGATGAAGGGCAATGAATATAATTTTGCTGTAGCGCATGGGCTGGCAAATGCAAAAGTATTGATGGATCAAATAAAGACAGGAAAAAGCAAATATCATTTTATTGAAGCTATGGCATGCCCGGGAGGGTGCATTGGGGGAGGAGGACAACCTATGCCGACAAACAATGAAATAAGGCAAAAAAGAATTGATGCTATTTATCGTGAAGACCGCAATTTGCCTTTAAGAAAATCTCATGAAAATCCGTCAATAAAAAAATTATATGATGAATTCCTTAAATTGCCAAACAGCAAAATAGCTGAGAAACTATTGCATACAGAATACAAGAAAAGATAGTATTTGGAATTTCTTTTATATTTAGCAAACCACACTTTTCAATTCATCTCTACAATATTGCAAAAAACAGCAAACAAATACTCATGAATATAACAGAAAATAAAACCACTTCTGCAAACGAGCCAATCTTTATTGTCTTGAGTTTATCTGATGCAAATTCTTCCATGAATTTTACAGAAACATTATGCATTTTCCATAAGGAATATAATATTGCTACAGGAACAACATAGAATAATGTAAGAAATAAAAATCCCATTGGATCATAAAAGCCAGGTCCTCCTGCCAGTAGGGTCATTGTTATTACGAAAAGTAAAAAAGCACCAACAATAGCAGAAATAATGCAATTAATAAAAAATACTTTCTTGTCTATAGTCTTTATTTCTTTGAATGTTTTGTCATCTTTGCTAAATTTATTCAATGCAACAAAATATCCAATTATGCTAAATACATTAAAAATCCCTGCTTTGATGTATGTTTTTTTGTCTTTTTTAAATATAATCGAAACAATCAAAGAGGAGATAACTGAAAATAAGAGGAATAAAAAACCGCAGGAAATCAATAAATGCTCATAGACGAAATTATATGCTATTACAGACATAGGGGGAATTTTGCTCATAATCAAATCCTTTTTCAGGTATTTTGAAGGAGGATCCATAGAAATTAAAGTATATTTTTCAAAAGAATCACTTTTAAATAAATCATCATCGCTTTTAAATTCCGGTTTTACATTGCCTTCTACATAATACTTTACATCAGTGTATTGCTCTATTATTGAATCTATTTTTGGATTCACATATCCGTCAACATAAATTTTTGTAGGAATCCTATGACTTTCATAGACGCTTGTAAGCACAAGAGGATAGTAAAGTGAGTTGGTAGGAAAAGTAGTATAAACAGCAGCCGAACCGCTGAAAAGTCTTTTATTTGTGATTTCGGTAATCACAAAAGAAAATTTATCGCCAATATAATGATTAAATACTTGTCTTGATGACTGAGGCATATCTAACCCTTTTGAAGATAAAAAATCATAAAGAGCATTGCTGTCTTGGGCAGTTATTAACTGGCTCGTAAGCCCATATTTTTCATAAGTTTCATGAATTTCAATTCCCTCCTGAGTTGGTACCATTCTGCCAAAACTCTTACTTTCTAAAGAATCAGATATGATATTTGATGATCCCATAATGGTTCTTGTCAATGGATAAAAAGGAGCAGGCCAGAGTTGAGAATTGTAAAACCACCATTGTTTTTCTTTTATATCACTTTTTGCTTTTTGAGATAATTCTGTACCAAAAGTGTATCTGTCTTTCAAATTCAATGATTCTATATGTCCTATTACTACATCTTGAGGCAATGCAGGGACAGGCAATATCCAGATAAGATTTGTCAGTTCTCCAATTGCTTCATCTGTTGCAACTCTTACAAGCAGGTTTTCATAATTGTTTTCATAGGATATAAATGCAAGCTGTTCTGTTTCTTCTGCCAAATCAACATATTGCGGCTGGCTTGGTCGGTACTTCCACATCCCGCCATCGCAAAAAGCAACAGAAGAAAAGAGAATAAAGAATAGTAAAAATAATAATACATTATATTTTTTTTGGTGAAACATAAAAATAATTTGTCGTAAAAACTTAAATACTTATTATATATTATACTTTTAATATTCTCGTATGAACTCAATAAAAAAAAGAAAAGCAATGGTGCCTGTTATTGAATTGATGATAATATTTGTAATAGGTCTTGCTTTATTGACGGCAATGACTTTTTCTTACAGGCAATTATCTAATAACATTTGGGAAAGCACAAAAGAAAATCAATTCCAGATTCTTGTAAATTACATAGATTCGTGCTTTTCCGCCCTAACAGAAAATAATAAAAATATAAATTATGCTCCGACAATCCAAAAAATGCAAATTATTCTGCCGGAAATTGCAGAAAGCAAATATGCCATAAAAGGCACAGATAACGAAATAATTATACAAAATGAAAAAGGAGAAATAAAAAACCTGACCTACCCAGGAAATAACCAAATAATTGGTTATGCAGACAGTTCTAATACCAGAATAATGCTAGTATGCTCTACTAACAGTACAGGACACAATATTATTGAAATAAACGGAATTAATTAATTTTTCCCTCTTTTTCTGATTTAAAAACATCTTTTGCAAGTTTTAAGGAATATTCAAATTCAGCTTTTGTAATTTTATGTTTTGCAAAAATAACCGAGTCAACAATTATGAGACATTTTTTTATTTTTGTTTTGAATTTTTTGTTTTTAATAGAATTCAATATGTCTGAAGTCGTCATTTTTTTTAATTCATCAATGTTTTCAAAATCTTTATTTCTGTGCTTGAACATTAATTTTACGCCAAACGAAAGTTCTTGGCAAGCCGGTTTTTGTTTCCCATTTTCAAACAATTTTTTTGACTTATCAAAATGCTTTTCTGCATCCACCCTCCAGTTGTATTTTTCTCCTTTTGGTTTCTGGATGATCGGAAGAATCTTTTCTGTCTTTTTCCTTCTATAATATATTGCTAAAAGGACAATAATAATTAATAGAAAAAATATCCAAAAATAATCCGGTTTTTTATCTTCTTTTTTCTCACCGGCTAAATTTACTGATTTTATTTTTCCTTCTAAAGTTGTATTGCCGATTATGTTTTTTGTCTGGTTCAATTTATTTTTGTAAGTATAATTAAAATCGATGTCCTTCTTGTCAAAATCTGGGGAAAATTCTTTTTTTTCTAATTCAAATCCCTGCTCTTTTAGATCGGAATCTATGCTGTTGAACTTTTTATTTTTCTCTATATTTTCAATAGCGTTCTTCATTTCTTCACTGCCAAATTTATTTACTGAAACAGAATTGTTTTCTACTTCACCGTATAAATATTCTTTGTTATTGTTTTCATCACTAAATTCATAACCGAAATTGGCATTGTTTTGTTCTTTTGGGAAAATGTTGCTCTGGTTTTTTTCAAATCCCTTTTGATTTAATTCATTTGCCTGTTGTTTAAATGAATCACTTTCTTCTATTTTTCTCTTAAATTCATCGATTTGTTTTTTTAGTTCTTCTTGTTCTGCCTGCATTTGCTGTTTCATTGAACTTAATGTTTGAGCATTGTTTTGACTTAATTTATTTAATTTTTCTTCCTGCTCTTTGCTCTCCTGGGTTGTCTGCTCTGCGTCTGTATTTTGCTGTGAAGATTGTTGTGGGGGCGAAGAAGAAGAAATTGATGTGCTTTCTCTTGAAATGCCATTGCATTTATATATTTTTTTTAATTGATGCATATTTCCTGTAACTGCATCTCCTTTGACCAATAGTTTAACTTCGTTGGAGAATGACTCTTCTTGTTTTTGAGTTAATGGATTGGTATATGTTACTTTTGCTTTTTCAAGTTTAAATTCCCCTGCTTCGTATAATATTGTGGGCGAATATACCAAGCTTATTGTTGTTTTTTTAGGAATGGAATATTCTGCACACTCAATATGCACCCCATTATCAGACAATATATTTTTATCTTCAAATTGTATTTGCAGTGTTTCATCAAAGGGATTATTAATTTCGAGAAAAATATACATTTCTTCTCCTGTTTTAAAATCAGTCTGGTTTAGTTTTTTTTCAACACTTACTTGAGATGCAAAAGCAAGAGGCATGATGCTAAATAAAATAATGAGGCATACCATCACTTTGATTGTCATTTTCATAAAATATAATGGGCAATAATTTTAAATTCTAATAAAATTTTTTTCTTTTATTTTTTCCTCTGCTGCAATAAGTTGAAGCAATGCATCATCTGATCCTGCCTCGGCTAATGCTTTGGCAAGTTCTAATTGGTTTGTAATTTCCCGTATGTCTTCTTTGTCTTTCTTGGAAAGAGTTCCATTTTTATCTAATTTTTTGGCTTTCTTAAATAAAAGTGCCATGATTTTATTTAATTCCTGTATTTTTTCTTCACAAGTAGGCTGCTTTTTTGCAGGAACTAAACGTTTATTCATTTCATATTTAATCTCTTCAATAAATGTTTTATCTATCTCTTTTTTCTCCTTCTTTTTCAAATCAATTGTTTTTTTAAAAATAGTATTCAACTCTTTGTATTTTGCCGATTCTTTTTCATATATTTTCGATAATTTCTCATTTTTTTTAAATAATCTCCTTTTTTTATGCATCTCTGGCCATTTATTTTTATTCTTGCCTATACTCACAAAAATAGCAAAACATACAATAAGAGTAGCAGGAATTAGCATCCACAAATAAGACTTCTTTTTTGGAGTATTCAACAACGGTGCATTTTCAAGCAGTTCTCTGGCTTCCAACACTATTTTTTTTGCTTTATTATATTCTTCTGCTTCAAAGAGCAAGACTGCTTCATTGAGTTTTTGCTGGGTAAGAGTTGTATTTTTTTTTTCTTTGTCTGTAGTTATAACTCTTTGTACTTCTCTGATTAATTTCAATACTTCATCTCTTGAAACAGAATCGTAAACTATTAGTTCTCCTGTGTTGTTTGTGATATTTTCTGTAATTGTGTTTTTTAGACATACATGCTCTGTGCATGTATTGTCTGTTGGGCAATCCGTATCAGAACAGCATTCCTATCGCAGGCATTTGTGCGATGCAATAACTCCGCATTTGCATTCAATAGATATGCATTTG
>DAOVUW010000080.1 GCA_030632385.1 Candidatus Nanohalarchaeota archaeon | reverse complement strand
GAAAGCTAAGATGAGCTTTCAGAGAAAAGGCAAACGGAAAAAAGAATAAATACATTGCCTTTATGTTAGGCATAAAGTCAAGAAGATTCCAGCAATTATATGCTCAATATAAAAAAACAGGAGAGGTGCCTAAATTGAATTATTAAGGTAGAAATATCTAATTGGATTGATGTTTAGAAACAGTGATAAATGAATAATAAAAATATATATTAATTTACCCTACAATAATACTCAGATACTACATAATTTAAAATGCGATAAACTTATAAATATTTTATGGTTAATTATATAATAAATAATACAAAAGGAAGAATTAATATGAATGGAAATATACTTATGAAAGAAGCGCCAGAAGGAAAGCATTTTTATTTCAATAATGGAAAAAGTGCAAAAAATTTAAATGAACTTTGCCGAGAAATAAAGAAAATGAATGATGAAGCATATTCTGCATTTGTCAATCCGACAAAGAATGATTTTTACAACTGGATAAATGATGTATTGGGTCATAAAGAACTGGCGATATCTATAAAGAGAGTTAAGAAAAAAGAAATAATGATAAACAAAATAAGCTCTGCCTCCAAACCCGTGAGAAAAAAGAACAATTAAATCTATGTGGTTTTCTCACAATTAGATATTTCTAAAATAGAGCTTAGTCTAATATAAGTTCTATTCGCTTTTTTTTATTGAAATTTTAAATTGTGGGCTGGTCTCAGAACTTATCTGTAATTTACCGCGAAATTCTTAAATTATATAGGATACTTTTTTTAAGATTTTTTTCAATAAACTAATATGAAGTGTAAAAAAACTCTCAAGACTATATTAAAAGAAAAGTTTGCAGAGCAAAATATAAAAATTGAAGAAAATATTATTCCCCGGGCATATGAACTATTTGGAAGTGTTGCCATCATCGACATGAGCAATTTTGAGCACCAGAAGTTATTGCATGATTTGTCCGAAATAAAAAAAACAATTGCAGATGCTTTGATTGAAAGAAATAAAAATATAAAAACAATCCTTCTTAAAAAAAATAAACTGGAAGGTGAATTCAGGACAGGAGAATATGAGATTATTTTTGGAAAAGATACAGATTGTGTATATAAGGAAAATAACTGTGTCTTTGAATTCGATATTACGAACACCTATTTTTCCACCAAACTAGGAAATGAAAGAAGACTTTTAGCAGAATCTATCTGCGACAATGAAGAAATCTTTTGCCCTTTTGCAGGCGTCTGTCCGTTCCCCATTGTCATCGTTAAAGACAAGAATGTAAAAATCACTGCTGTTGAAAAAAATCCGTATTGCGAAAAATATGCAATTCACAATATCATAAAAAATAAAGCAAAAGATAAAATCAAATTTTACTGCGATGATATTTTGGATTTTCTTGATAAACACAAAAAAAAATACAACAGGATTGCAATGCTTGCCCCAAAAATCAATCACGAATTTATAGATCAAATGTTTGATTTTCTCGATTTAGAGAATGGAAAAACAGGACTTATTGATTATTACTGTTTTTGTAAAATAGATAAAAATACTGATGAAGTTCAGCTTGTCAAAGAAGAAATAAAAAAGAAAATAGAAGAAAAAAATCTTAAATGTTCATTTAAGAATATAAGAAAATGCGGTAATCGTGCGCCCTATCAGTACCGCATTCATATTGAAATTGATGTCTGCAAAAAATAAGAATGCGCAGAAAGAAACTCGTTTTATATGAATCACAGAACAAGATTTGGATTTCGATTGAATAAATCAGAGAGAGCGCCTTCTTTGTTTTTAATTTTCTTTAACTCATCAAGCGAGACCCATTTAAAATCTTGTGCTTCGTGTGGATCAAGTTTTGGTTCTTCATTTGTCTTGACATGAAAAAACATAATCAATCTTGAACTTTCTTTTTGACATAAAACCTGAAACTGCTGGTTTTGACCAAAACCAATAAATTTGGGATTTTCAAATTCAATCCCTGTCTCTTCCTGCATTTCCCGAATCAGAGTATCTTCGACTTTTTCTCCATGTTCAGCTCTTCCGCCAGGGACTCTCCAAACCCTGAATCGGGGACACATCACAATAAGAAACTTTTTGTCTTTTTCGATAAATGCACTACAGATAACCTGGTGTCCTCTCAATTTTAATTTTTCCATATCATTTAGCATAATTTGATTTATATAAATATTTGTAAAATAAATTTGCTGGTTGTGTAGCCTCGTATTGACTGATAGAGTTCATACAAAGGTATTTTCATTAGTGATTATTTTCTTCTCTTTTGTCTCTCCACTTACATTAGCTAAAAGTAATTGTTCTAATTCATCTAGAGCATTTTCAACTACTTCTTTTTTTATTCCTTTAATGCCTTGTATGTGTACTACAATATTTTTTGTTTCTATTGTAACTGGAGCGTATTTAGAATCCCTATATCTAACCAGACAAAGAACTTTTTCATTATCGATTGCAACCAATTCCCCCTCTAAAAGTTCCACTTCTTCTCCCATAAATGGCCAATATTTTTCGCCTCCTTTGGATAATTTGTAAACAATATCCTTTTTTACTTTATCTTTATCCCAGATACTAATTGTTAGACCTGTTTTGATTGAGATTATGTTCATACAGTCAACAACCCTTGAGATTTTTGGCAAATAGTCATTTTTTAAAATTAAATTTACTAGTATTTTTGGACCAGTCTCTTTTGACTCAATCACACTTTTTGAGGAATTTATAAATTCCCTGTATGCTTTCAATTCATCCATTTCTAAAAACAGGTCTGTGTTTTCTTTAACCTCTTTTTGTAATGCACTTACTATTTTATCCATTCTTTTGTTTCTATTTCTCTTATTTTCCAAATTTTCAATAACAAGATGACCTACAATTAAACCCAAATTTAATCCATTCTCTATTATAATCTCCATTTTATCTCCACAATAACCATAGTATTTAATCAAATTTATGTATTTGTTTAGCTAATTTTCCATAATTATATGTAAAAAAACTATATATGTATATCTGCCAAAGCAGATATATGGATGACAAAGACCTCATCATCAATGAATTAAGACTTCATATCAAAAAAT
>DAOVUW010000005.1 GCA_030632385.1 Candidatus Nanohalarchaeota archaeon | reverse complement strand
TACAGCCAGGACTACAAGGGTATCTAATCCTCTTCGCTCCCCTGGCTTTCATCCCTCACCGTCAGACCTGTTCTAGCAAGACGCCTTCGCCACTGGTGACCCCCGAAGGATTAACGGATTTTACCCCTTCCCTTCGAGTACCTCTTGCTCCTCCCAGTCTCAAGCAATACAGTCTTTTCTGCACGCCTAAATGTTTTCATTTAGATTTCACAGAAAACTTATATTGCCGGCTACGAATGCTTTAGACCAAATAAACGAGATTACCACTCGTGGCGCGGTTATTACCGCGGCGGCTGGCAACCGTCTTACCCGCCACTTATTCGAAAAGATGTTTTCACTTTTCAAAAGGTAGCGTTATGCTACCACTTAGATTCTCCCCATCACACATATTGTGCATTGTGAAGGTTTCGCGCCTGCTGCACCCCGTAGGGTCTGGATTCGTGTCTCAGAATCCATCTGGGGGCCACTGCTCTCACAGCCCCTATAGATTATAGGCTTGTTAAGCTTTTACCTTAACAACAACCTAATCCACCGCAGTCCCATCCTTAAGCGTCGTAACTTTTTAAAATAAATCATTCCAGAAAATATTTCGTATTAGGAATTAACCTCAGTTTCCCAAGGATATGCCTAACTTAAGGGCAGGTTGACTACGTGTTACTCAGCAGTTTGCCAGTATCATAAAGACCTCTGACTCGCATGGCTTAGTCAAACTCTAATAGCAGTAATCTCCGGCAGGATCAACCGGAATTGGTGAACCACACAAAATTTCATCCTATGCAATATAACTGTAAGCTATACATCATATCTACCAGTTACTAAAAATGCAAATATCTTTATAAACATATTGTGCGAGGTAAATTCTCACTAAAACTGTTTTTTAACAGACAATAGAAGTTGGATTCAAGCAAACCAGCGAATACAATCTTCAACATCTAATTCGTAAAAAACAAAAAATAAAGATTTTATTAAAACTCGTTATTTGTTAATTTTTCTTCCAGCTTTTTTGTCAATTGCCTTTCGATAAAATTTTTTTCAACAAAACGAACTGCTTTTATGGCCAATTCTGTATTTTCTCCTTTTATCCATATAAGTCCATTTTGTCCTACAGTTATATTGCATCCTGTTTTTTGCGTTATTAACTTTATCATTGAGCCTTGTCTTCCAATTACTCTCTGCACTCGTGAAGGCATAACAGGAATTATTCTTCCATCATATAATTTTTTGCATGCATTATTTTTCATACTTACATTTACAAATCTGGATTTTGTTACAGCACATACGTTGATGTAGAGAACATCTCCAATTTTATAATATTTCTCAATGTCTTCTCCATCCTTTACATATTCTCTTATTTCATAAATAGGAAGCATTGCCTCAAAAGGACTGTTTATATCAACAGACCAGTTATTGTAACCAGATCTGGTGATTTGTCCTATCACAAAATCATCTTTTTTTGGTAAGTACACACTGTTTAATGGACTTACGTAAATTATATTATCTTTTTCTTTTACAAAACCAACATATTTCGAAAATATTTTAGAATTTTCCCTATATGTTCCAAAACCTGAAATTATATTGATGTCGTCTTTTAATTCTTCTCCTATAATTGCTGTTCTTCTATATTCTATAGGATTTTCTTTTGTTTCTGGACTCATAAGTTTTTAATGTCAGCTATTAACTTGCTGTTATCTTTAATTATAGTTTCATCTTCTACAACAATACAACTTGTTGCAACTTTAAGACCTACGCAAAGTCCTAATTCCTGTTTACTTGGAACAGACATAAATGGAATCTCTTTTTCTTTGCACAGTACAGGTATGTGCATTATCAATTCCTGCGGAGTTATGTCTTCTGCTATTACAACTAATTTTGCATTTCCTCTTTCAATCGATTTTGTAGCTTCATTAACGCCTTTTCTTGTCTTAGCAATTTCTTTCGAAGAGTCGAGAATACTATATACTTTCTCTGATATTTCTTTTGGGGTACTGAACCCGAGTATTTTTTCTAATGTCATTGAACCACCTTGTTCTCATTTGATTTTATATAAACTATTATTTTAAAAGGTTTTCTTATTGTGTAGAAATTATGTAAGTAGCATATGGCAATTTCTATGCATTAAAAGTAGTAAGTTGCGTAAGGCTCTTTTATTGTTTTTGTCTTTGTCCTTTAAAAAAAATATTAGCAGATAATATCTGGTTTTGTTACTTCGATATTTTTTACCAAAATAGACGGACAAAAGACAGGGCTCTCAACACTCCATGATAGTATTTGTTTTGTATCATTTCCAACTTCAGCGATATTGGATAAAAAATCAATAATATTTGCTTTTATTCTTATCTCTTTTACAGGATATTTTATTTTTCCATTTTCAACATAAAAGATGCCATCACGAGGGATTGTTGAAAAATCTCCGGTATTGTAGTTTTGAAATCTTGTGTACCAGACATTTGTTACCAGTAATCCTTTTTCAATGCGTTTAATCATTTCGTCCTGACTGAGATTTCCTTCTTTCAATACAATTGTTGTCGGTAATGGTTCAATTAGACCGGCATTGGCTGTTGTAGTGGTATTGTATCTTTTTGCAGTTGAAGTATTATGGAGATATGTTTTCAATATTCCTTCTTCTATTATTGGGGTTCTTTGTGTTGGCATACCTTCTGCATCATAAAGAGTTGCATCGATTCCTGTTTTAATAGTTCCGTCATCATATAGATTTACTTTTTCAGACGCCACTCTTTTATTTATTTTATCTTTGAAGCATGACAGACCTGCATCAACAGAGTAACATGAAGATGCCATGCCGACTTGATCGAGTATATCTGCAGCAGGCAATGATGAAAAAACAACATCGTATCTTCCGCAGTTTAGTTCCTTTGGTTTCTGAGCAGCAATAGCTATTTTTACAGCATTTTTTGCAGTTTCCTCAGGATTGATTTGCGAAAGTTTTCTTGACACAGATACATCATGACCAGATGCATATTGATCAACAAATACTCTCAATGATAAATACGCTTTTGTTCCTTTTTCAGATATATTAACATTATTGGATGTGATGGTTTGGTTTTCATAAACCTCTGCTCTAAAAGTACCACTTGCTCTTTTTGCACCACTCTTTAGTGCTGTGTTTATTCCTCTTTCTACAATATCTGCAAAATTAGAAGTATTGATATTTTCATCAAAACATGTATGTTCTCTATATTTGAAAGGTCCTTTGGCAATTCCCCCATATTCTTTATTTGGTTGTATGTATTTTGACATTTCTGCTATTTTATTTGCAATCTTGTTCAAATCATGATTGCCTTTAAATGACATAAAAACAATTTTTTTTTCAATTGCGGCAAAAACTGTTGCTCTTGTTTCCTCTTCTATTATTGAATTGCATATCTTATTATTTACAAATTTTATCTGTGTTGTGTAAACTTTGTCCAAGGATACAATTACATCATCTGCTCCTTTTCTTTTAAGTTCGCTAATGAGATATTCTGATTTAAATTCATCCATATTTTTTACCTTTTCACTGATATATTTTTCAACTTCATTGAAGGTCCACCAAATGTTACCGGGATTCCCTGCATTGGCTCTCCTTTACCGCAAGTTCCAGAATGAAGTTCTGTATTATTTGCAATGTTCTCTACAGATTTCCATAATTGAGGTGTTGTTATTTCAATTGATGGATTTACAATTTGAGAAGTAAGTTTTCCGTCTTCTATTAAATACGCTTCTGCGCCAACATATCTTTGATTTAATCGTTTGTCATCTATGTTCCATTCCATAAAATTTTTGAGATAAATGCCTTTTTTAACTTCTTCAATCAATTCTTCTTCACTACAATCTCCGGGCAAAAGAAATGTATTCGACATTCTGACAATAGTTTCTAAATCATATTGCGTGGCTCTGGAAGAACCATTGCTTTTTTCCAAACCCATCTCTGACGCTGTTGCTCTGTTATGTAAAAATTCATTTATTTTTCCTGATTTTATCAAATATTTTCTTTGGCTCTCAACACCTTCATTGTCATAAAGAAAAAAACCATTAGTATTTGGAATTGTGGAATCATCAACTACATTGACAATTTCATTGCCTATTTCCTGTCCTATCATTTTTTCATTTATGAAAGATTCTCCTGCCTGCGCTGCTTCTCTTCCAAAAATTCTATCTGCTTCATAAGGGTGCCCTGCACTTTCATGAACCATAATTCCTGTAACTTCCGGTGCTACAATAACATCCATACAGCCCACAGGAGTTTCTTTTCCATAATCAAGAGAATCCCTTAATTTTCCTGCTTCATTTTTTAAAACTTCAGAAAGATTCCATTTTTCAAAAAATTCAAAACCTCCTGTATTTCCATAATCCCACATTCTCTGTGTACTTTTATGACCGCATTGTGTGGAAAGAATATAAAAAAGATTCAAACGTGGCACTGTTGCCTTTATGTTAACCCCTTCATTTGTAATCAGATGTTCTGTCGTCTTAGCATCGTGGTAAGACAAATATCTTTCTTTCAAACTAAGGTTTGGATCCCTTAATTCTTTGTCTATTTCATTAACGCCTTTAATTTTTTCAGATAAATCCATATCGAATAATTTAATTTTTTCATCTACAGAATATTCTTTTTTTACTGCTTTCTCAGAAGTCAGATTTATTTTCTCATTCAATTTGCCCGCAGATTTTACTGTATTTACAGATTTTTTTATTTTTTCATTTAAATTAGTTTTATCTAAATTATTTGTCGCTATAAAACCCAATGCATTATCTATGAGATATCTAACCCCTATTCCGCTCATTTCCTCAAAAAATGTTCCGTCAAGATTCCCATTCTTTAATATGAATCCACTTTTTGTGGTTTCCTCTAATCTTGCTTCCACATAACTGGCGCCCTGCAATTCAAGACGCTTAATAACAAAATCAATAATATCTTCATCTATCATAAAATTATAGATAAAGTATCTTTTTTAAGTTTTTATTTCTTTGTTGCATATAAATTATTTTACTGTGTATAAAGTACACAATTAGTACAATATTCAAAAATAATATTTCCTCATTTTTTGATTTTAAACATATTCTTGAAATACGCCCAATGCCACAATATATGGAATACAGAAATTGCGGTCATTGCTATGCCAATTTCAACATGCCAGAATAGAGTATTAAACAGTAAGGGAATTACTGTGCCGAAATTAATTTTTACGACTAATAAAATTCCCAATATTGCGGATATTAAAAAACTAATAAGCAATAAAATATTCCAAATTTTTCTGTGATCAGCAATGCTTATGATTTTTTTCTTTGATAAAAAATGACTGATGAGATATAAACTAGTTAAAAATAAAGAAATTGGCAAAAGATGATAAATTCTTCCCTGTTGTTCTTGAGTCCCTGTTTTTACCGACAAAGCAATATCGTTTGCTGCAATTGTTTCCAATCCATACTTGTCCTCTTGGATTTCTTCTTCTGTTACTTGGTCAGTTGTATTGCTATTTCTATCTTTTGGGGCGGGCTGCGAATGGTCGCATATTCCATCATTATCTATATCAACAAACAATCCACATTCGCCTTCACATAAAACTTCTCCACGAGGGCAATCACCCCATGCTACAACTGTTATTAAGGATAAACTCAATAGCAACAATATCAGGATTATTTTTTTCATAATAATAAATTATTTACTGTTTTGAACTTATTTTCCCAAAGTTCGTATGATTTTTTCTCATTATAATAGTAATTACAGATTTTTATAATTTTTACTTCAAATCAGCTAAATTTGCCAGAAATGCCTCTATTTGTATATCTTCTCTTCCACCTTCAGCAATCCTGAATTCAAACTCCCCGAGCAGTATCACTATTTTTATCTTCAATTCTTCCGCTATATCTATAGTCCAGATATAACGGTTTATTGCTTTTATTATTTCTAACCCGCTAACTCCTTTTTCAATCATCTGGTTCATAAGCATTTTTCGTGCTTTTATGAAATCTTTTTGAAGAGCATAATTGACTATATCTTTTACTTCATCGTGCATGAGCGTTCCGCTAATAGAAGAAATAGTATTTTTTGTGATTTTTTTTCCATCCACAGAAGCACACTGGAGCAAATTAATAGCACTTCTTATATCTCCATCGCTAATTTCTCCAATCAACCCAACAGCATCATTATCAATTTCTAATTGCTCTTTTTCCGCGATGCTCTTTATGTGCTTTTGAATATCTTTGTCCTGTGTTTTTTTGAATCTGAAAACAGCACAACGGGATTGAATCGGAGGAATGACATTTGAAGAATAATTGCATGAGAGAATAAATCTTGTCGTATTTGTATACTGCTCCATTATCCTTCTTAACGCCTGCTGCGCATCTCGTGTAAGCGCGTCGCATTCATCAAGAAAAATAATCTTAAAATCAGAACCCAATGGTTTTATTTTTGCATATTGTTTTATTTTATCTCTTATTACATTTATTCCCCTCTCATCAGAAGCATTTGTTTCGTAAAAATTAGATTTCCAGCTTTCTCCCCACAAATCTTTTGCAATGCACATTGCACTTGTAGTTTTACCAACACCGGCAGGACCGCTAAACATCAAGTGAGGAAGACTTTTTTTATTTACAAAAGAAATTAAGGTTTTGGTTATATTGCTTTGACCAACTACATCTTTTAATGTATTTGGACGATATTTTTCTGTCCAGATTTCAATCATACAATCATATGCTATTTAATTTTTTAAAAGTAAATAATAAGTTATATAAATTTTTATTCAATATTATATAAAAAAGGTGAAAATATGTCAGAAGAAAAAAAAGAAGTGAAAAAGAAAGTGAAAAAAGAAGATTTTTGTTCGAGTTGCTGTAGTTCATGCGGTTGTTGTTAAACAAAAAATCCTGCGAATTTGAATTAGTTTCGCAGTAGGATTTTCATATCACAAATATTTTATTTGCGATATAAAAAACAGAACAATTATCTTATTCGAAAAAGAAAAGAAAAAAGTAATGGATAAACAAAAAGTTGTTATAAAACCACACCAAATGAACAAAAAACATAGATTAAAAAATAGTATGAAAAAACAAAAAAAAGCGCAATTCTTCATTATAACAGCAGTTATTATTGTCTTGATATTTTCTTCTTTGTTTGCCAATATAAGAGACATAAAAACATCAATTGATAAACAGGATTCGTCATTGAAACGGTCTTATTTTTCATATACGAATTCATACAATTATGCAATAAAAGATGCTGTAGATGAAGAAGAAGTAAATAGAAATATAGATATGATTACGCATACACATCAAAAAATGCTGCTCAATAAATATCACGATTTAAAATATTCTGGGGAATTTGGATTTTTTGACGGGTTTAACAGAGAAAGACCTGTTGTAGCAACTGCCGGGGCCAACGCCAATTATGCGGACAATAAACTAGAACTTGATTTTACTGCAGCTCCATATACTGTTGATTTAACATACAACAACCTTGCTTTAAATTTAGGTGAATTTCCTATTATTGACTTAATGATTAAAGCAGACAATTCTCTCTCTCTAAGACTTACGAATCCTGCAAGCGCTCAAATTATAAATTCTGAAGAATCAACAGGGTTTGTATTTTACACAAAAGATACGCAAATAGGTGCAGCAACAAATACAATTACCTTGACTTTTACTGCAACGGTTCCAACAAAAGCAGTAGTGGAATATGTTGGATTAAGAACATCCAGAATAATAGGAGTCAGCACAAAGAATTACGATATAATAAGAGAAGATTGATTACAATACTCCTTTCCACAGAGCAATTTCAATAAAAACAATTATGACTGCTATGATAATAACATACTCTGGCTTTATTATAAGTCCGGATTTAATTTCTCCAGTATAATTTACAAGTCCTGCCTGAGAAAAAGGGAGTTGTTTTTTTTCTTTAGCCATAACCTATAAATAAAGATATATTTATATGCTTTTCCAATTCTTATATAATTATGGACGATGATGATGGAGAATCGAAAAAATACAAAACAACCATAACTGTATGCCCTCTTAAAGAGCCTAATTTCGATTTTTTTTTAGAATCACTCTACAGAGGTAAACAAAACATCATACTTCCTTCTTTAGCAAAAGATTTCCTAAAAAGAATGGAACATAATGACAGTAGAGATTATTTTGAAAGAGAAAGATGGTGTGATTACTGCAAAGACAAAAATATCTCCAAAACCACATATTATACCATGATAAACAAATTAGTTGGCGTAGGCATGATAGAAGTAGAAGAAAAAAGATATTATGTAAAATCCAAGCGTGCAGAGACTTTTTTCGATGGTCTTTCAATATCTATTAAAAAACACAGGAAAAAAAACTTTTTTGATGATTGAATGAATTTATTCATAGAAAGAGAAAAGGTGATTGTATTTGCAAGGTTGTTATATCAGCAAAATAAGATTATTAAAAAATAATTTATTGTAGTTCTATTTGTTTAATTCTGAATATGCGGAGAGTTTAGAATGTTGTTGAATAATTTTTGCAAAATCCTGCCAAGGATCTTTTTTACCCTTTAAAATCATATCAAAATTTATATTATTATTCAACAATTTTTTTTCTGGATTTATGCCTATTTTTATATGAGCTAAATCAAATAGCATAATATCTTCAAAACCATTTCCTGCCATTAAAAAATGTTCCTCTTTACCAATACCGAATTTTGACAAGCATGACTTTTTAAATTCCAAAAGGTCTGAAACATCTTCACTATATTTGCCACTAAAAACTTCAATACCATTATGATTATTTCTTTCAAGTTTCCTACACCAGTAGTCATCAAAGCCAAATTGCTTTACAACCTCAGTCGCTATTGCTTCTGAAGTCAAAGAAACCAAAAAACATTTTTTATTATTTTGTTGTATCGTACGAATAAAATTTAAACTATGTGGATAGCATCTGTTTAGAAAAGAGGGAATTTTCTTGTTTAATTCATTACAAGGTATATTTTTTAAGATTTTCGCAAACAACAAGGAAAGTTCTAAAAAATTGTATTTGTTTTTATCTTTAATTAATTGAATTAATGCTTTGTGTTTTAATTTAAACATTGAATTTTCTCCATTATAATTGTCTAAAAAATTTAAAGTCAAATTAAGCAGTAAATTATCTGGATAAATTGTTCCGTCAAAATCAAATAAAAAATAATCAACATATTTTATTTTGTTTTTAAAAATATGTGTTTCTTTATTTTGTAGTGGAGAGTAAAATCTATTTATATCCAAATTCATCATCATAAAATTTTTTACCCGAATACTTCTTAGATGCTTTAACCATTCTTCCTAGAACTTCTAATCCGCCTTTTTCTTCAATTAAGTTGCCTACGTGTATGGCATCTGCACCAGCTTCATAGCATTCTTCTACTTGTGCCACAGTACGAATTCCACTTGTTGGAATTAAGAATAAGTTGGTTTTTTTCGAAAGCAATTTAATATGCTCTGTGGGTGGAGGAAGTTTACTTCCAGAACCGCCTGCCATTACATAAAAACGCAATCCAGAAAACTGAGCGGCTAAAGCAACAGATAAACTAATATATGGTTTTTCTCTCGGAATTGGAACAGCACGAGCAAGCCAATTGGCAGTACCGACAGAATCCCTTTCATCAAAAATATATGCAGTAGGAATTGGCTCGAATTTATTCATAGATACAGCAAGGGAACTCATTATTAATGAATCCTTAAAAAAAAACGGATTTTCTGAATTTAAAGCCGTTATCCAATATACTGCTGTTTTGCCAGAATAGCCTTCAACTAAACTTACAGCAGGATTAGTAATATATGTAACAACTGAAAAATTAAAATCCTCAATAGCCACATCTATTATTTTTTGAAATAATTTCATATTTAGTATAGTTCCTCCGATAGCTATATGACTAATTTCCATTTGCTTAATCTGTCTAAAACTATCTAAAACTGATTCTATAGTGTAGTTATCTGGATCAATCTGAGGAATAACTAACGGATGTTTTTCTCGTAAGGCATATATTTTTTTTTCTACAGGACCTATTGGAATCATATTAATGTTCAAATATCAAAGAAAGATTTCCACTCAAAATATCAATTTTAGGTTTTTTGAAACAAAAGTTTTTTTTATAAATATGTGAAAAAATTCCTGATAAAAGCCCTCTTATAAACAAATAATCTATCTCTTTGTAATATTTTGTCCAAGGAAAATGAGTTATTATAACTTTCATTTGTCCAGAAGGGAAATAAATGGATAACTCACCAAATCCTAATGCCGATAAAAGTTCCATAATGCCATGTATATCTTTTCCACCCATATCCATAAATATCTCCTGACCTACAGAAAATGCTGATTCAAACATAATTTCCTTCATTTTCTTATTTTTCATACCTTTCTCAAAGAGATACATGCCACTTACTTCCATCAAAAAAAAACGTTCGTTTCCACGAGATATAATTCCTTTTTTGTATTTAAAAACCTTAGCATCTAAAAATGTCTGGAATGATTTTTTCCACCGTATATTTGTTTGTCTATTAAACTCCAAATATGTTTTTGCATCTTGTTCCAATTCACCTAATTTAGTTTCAATGTATATTTTATTCTTTGAAGATTTTTGTAGGATTTCAGGAGGAGCACATTTAACTCTACTTATGTTTTCTTCTCCTATAGATTCGCTGTTATATAACACCCCTTCTATTTTATTATCCTGCAAAATCCATGCAATAAGTCCTGCTGCACCTCCGATTGCAAATATGAAATCATACCCAATTTTTCTACATATAACAAAATTTTTCAGAGTATAATCAACTGTTTTCTTACTTATATCTATTCTTTGAGTTATCTTGCTAGCATATGTACCTTCTACAAATTTACTTGCCACAACCACCCAGTCCTTTACTTTGTCTCCAGGATGATCTTTGATATTTTCAAATCTACCTTGCTGGGCAAAACTATATCCAAATATTTTACCCATAGAATATAATTTTTTTTCTCCTTCTTCGCCAAATTCTTCAACGATTTTTTGTTCAAATTTCACAAAAAAATCTTCTGGTAATATTATCTGTCTCGCAAAAATTTCTGTCTTACCAGATATTTTAAAATCAACAAAGCCTGGTTTATCAAAAATAAGTGCACGAGGTATTATATATTTTCTTACATATAATCGAACAAGACTATCTTTTATATCCATATTATTCTATTACGATGCCTTTATTTGTTATGTTGTATGAACGCGACCCTTCCCCCATATCGGTATATCTCATCTTACGTACTTCAATACTTCTATTGAGCGACTCGCCAATAGGAACATGTTTTAATAAAATTACACCATCGGCCATAAACTCAGAAATCGTATCTCTACTCAAATAATTGGTTACTTCCGGCAACTCTGAAATTACAAGAGCAGTCAATCCATATGACTTTATTTTGCTCATAATTTCCATTATCATCTTTCTTTTGACTGATTCTGGTGTCATACTAAAATTTATATTTTCTTTTTTGAGCCCTAAATCCATTATTGTCTCAAAAAAGCTAATCGTTTCTGCATAAACACCATATGTAGAAATTGAATCAAATACCAGACGATTAGGCTTAAATTCATCTATTGTTTTTTCAAACTGCGCCATTATTGAGGATAAACGAATTTTGGTTGGTTTGAAAATTAAAATCTTTAGCATCTTTTTCTTTTCCAGCTCTTCAACATCCCACCCGAACTCTTTTGTCTGGAGAATGACATCTTCTCTACTTTGTTCAAAACTAATAAAAACTCCTTTTTCTTTATACTTTACTGCGCCTTTAACAAGATATTGTAGTCCAAATATGGTTTTTCCCGCTCCCGTCTGACCACTTAAAAGAACTAGATTATTCTTAGGTATTCCTCCATCCAATAAAGAATCCAATCCTTTTATTCCTGTTTTAATTCTCTCCATACTTATTCTGTTTCAACAATAATACCATTATCTGTAATTTTCATAGTATTTGGTGTAATGTCATGTTTTATGCATCTCATCTTTTTTATAATCAAACTCCTTTTGCCTATTCCTTCTATTGTTACTAATTTAATAACACCATCTGCTATAAATTCTTCTGATCCATATCTAGAAAGCTTTCCATATCCATCTCCTTCAACAATTTCTGTACTCATCATAGCGGTCGCATTCGCTTTTTTTAATCTTTCTATTATTAAATAAATGCCTCTCCTTATTCCATATTCTCCCGAAATAGATTCTATTCCTTCATGAGAAATATATGAAGCAAACAAAGAAATAGGATCAATCACAACTCTTGTTGCTTTTATATATTCCATGTAATGCTCAAATGAATTTAAACTCAGATCACCGCTTAATTCAAAGGGATTGTATTGTTTTATAAACAATTTTTTTTGTTTTTCATACATTTCAAAATCCCATCCAAATTGCGATGCATCTTCTATTATTTGTTGTTTGGATTCTTCCAGAGTTATGTAAAGGCATGTTTCTCCGTTTTTTAAACCTTCATTCATATATTGGCACAGGAATGTTGTTTTTCCAGATCCTGCTCCACCACTAATAAGAATTATGTGATTTTTCTGAATTCCTCCTTCTAGCAACTTATCCAATCCATTAATGCCTGTCTTTATTTTTTGCAATCCTTCACCTAACATAATATCTATATATAATTACATATAATATTAATAATAGGAATATTTAAATATTTGTTTTATCAAATAATTAGATATTTATTTAAAAATTAATAAACAATAAACTATATGGAAATAAAAAAAAAAGATTTTTTAAATAAAGTATATTTTTCAAAGGATAACTCTTTTTTGTGGAGAAATTTAGACAATGGTTTCAAGACAAAATGGTGTGGAATATGGAATGGCAATATTAAATTTTTTGAGTATTTTGCCTATAAAATAAATGAAACATGGCTCACGCCTGATTTATGCGAAAAAACAAATATTTACACTACTAAAACAATACACACATACAAGGAAAAAGAAAAAAACATTAAAGTAAAAGAAAATATATATCCTTGGAAAAACAATATACTTTCTATACTTTCAATAGAAAACAAAGAAAACAAAGAAAGAAAAATAAAAATAGAACTTGAATGCGCAGTAAATATTAGAGACAAGGGAGAAAACTGGCACTTAAGAACATACAAGTCTTCGAAAAATGATTTAAGAAAATGCGTTTTAGCAGAATCTTATTTGGAAGCAAAAAAATATTATGCAATTTATGGTTGCGGAACTGCAAAAACAATATTAAATAGCACTGAATCAAGCCCTAAAAAAACAAAGATTCACATATCTCTTAAAGAAATATACAAAGATCATTATCCTAATTCAAAACAAAGATGTTTTTTGAGCAGCAGCTATGTTGTAGAATTGACTTTAAATCCAATGGAAAAAGTACAAATTCCGTTTATTTTTTCTCCTGTAAAAGAACAAAATGATGTATTCAAAGAGTATGATGATTCTGCATCAAAATGGCTGGAGAATAGAGAAAACTGGATTGCTCATCAGGAAAAACAACTCCGGGCAAAAATAGCGACGCCAGACAAACAAATAAATGAAGCATTCATAATGGCACAGCATTCGTTAACATCCATGATGTATAAAGCAGATTTTGGAACAGGTCTTTACGCTGGTCTTCCATGGTTCTTGGCTTTTTGGTCCAGAGATACTTTTTGGTCTCTATTAGGTTTAAATGATCTTGGATTTCACGAGGATTCAAAAGATATTATGTCTACAATTGCTTCATTCTACAATGAAACAAAAGATAAAACCTTATTTTCTTATGGAATAAACGGCATTCCTACAAAAATAGATTTAAACAAAACAGCACTTTATTATAGTTGTGATGTAAATCCTTTATTTTTAACAGCATATATGCATTATTATCGAGGAGGGGGCGAAAAAACACAGCTTCTGAATATAGCTGAAGGAAAAATAAAAAACAATTTGAGATTGATGGATTATATAGTTGACTCAAATACTGCTAAAAACCAGCAAAAGGTAGAACATACATGGATGGATTCTATTATAAGAAATGGAACTCCTGTAGAAGTTCAGGCACTATGGACCGAAGCATTAAAAGAAAATAAATCTCTTTTTAAAAAAATGAGGAACCAACTTAATACAACATTTTACAATAAAAAGGAGGATTATCTTTACGATATATACAATTCAGAGACAAAAGAAGCAAATGGTAAAATAAGACCCAATGCACTGGTCGCATTAATGTTTAATTTAATTGACAAAGAAAAAGCTCAAAAAACATTAAATGCTGTAAAAAATAAATTGCATGGTAAATATGGAATCAGAACATTATCTAAAGATGATATAAATTATGCCTCTTCAAATTATCATAATGGCTCTTCATGGGGTCTAACATCTATGTGGGGTGTGTGTGCTTATCTAAATTACGATTATAAAGACGATGCATTGGATTTACTTGAAAAAATAAGTATGCAAGGATTAAATGGAAATCCTTATGGTTTTGATGAATGTAATGACAGCAGTACAGGGCAATCTCTTGGTGCCTCACCGCAAAGCTGGTCTGCGGGTCTATTTATTTATGCTATAGATAGCTGTTTATTTGGAATAAAGGCAGGTGAAAGAAATATAATTGAAATTAATCCAAAATTGCCATCAAAATGGCCGTATGCTGCAAGACTTGAGAAAAAAATAAAAAAAAGTGTTTTTGATATTAAATTGTTAAGAAGAACAAGAAAAGATGTTGACTTTCTCCAGATTGACTTAACATTCAAAGAAGGAGTAGAGAAAAATCTTATCAAAATAATGCATCCAAGAAATGAAATGGATGTCATAAATGGAGTCATAAAAGAAAGTAACAAAACATACACCATTATTGAACCAGAAAAAAAAACAATAATAATTATAAAAGAATAATATGCATCAAAAAAAAAAAGCAATACTGGGATTGTCACTGGAGCAAATAATTATTATAATATGTTTAGTTATATTTATCATAATATTTTTTCCTATTTTCATAAATATGGTGTTTAATACAGAAAGCACAATGAGTAATTGGGCTGACGGAATACTTGAATCTTTATCTTTTTCTGGTTGAGAGAAAAAAAGAATATGTTTGAAGAAATAAAAATAAACAATGAATACAAATATTACAATGGACATGAATGGAAACATTCATCTGTATTTGAAAAAATAGAGATAAAAAGTCCTGTTAATTCTTCTATTGTAGGCATGATTCAAAACTGTAATGAAGAAGAATTAAAAGAAGTTGTAGAAAATTTAAAAAAAGGACAAAAAATATGGGCATCTACAACAATAGATGAAAGGGCGAATATTTTAAAAAAAGCATCGCAAATTATGCAAACTCATACAGAAACAATAAGTGACTTTTTATTAAAGGAAATCGCAAAACCAAAAAAAGAAGCAGTTGATGAAGTTATCCGTAGCGCCCAGATAACAAGATTTACCGGCGAAACAATAAGGAATCTTGAAGGAATTTATTTAGAAAGCGGAGTCTTTTACAATACAAAGAACAATAAAAAATGCCTTGTTAAGCATATTCCCATAGGTATAGTATTAGGCATAGCCCCATATAATTACCCAGTAAATCTGTCTTGCTCGAAAATAGCTCCTGCTCTTGCAGGAGGAAATGCAATAATTTTAAAACCGCCTATAATTGGATGCATCAGTGCACTCCATTTAGTACAATGTTTTATCAAAGCAGGTCTTCCAAAAGGTGTAATTGCCGTAGTTTCAGGAGATCCAAAAAAAATAGGAGATATTCTTGCACCACATAAAGATATATCTGCAATATCATTTACAGGAAGCACTTCTACTGGAAAACAAATTGCAAAAATTGCTGGAATAAAAAAACTTATTTTTGAACTTGGAGGAAAGGGAAGTGCAATTGCTTTAAATGAATGTAATATTGAAAAAACCGCGAAAGAAATTACAACAGGTGCTTTTTCTTATTCTGGTCAACGCTGCACGGCAATTAAACGACTTTTTGTCCAAAATAAAATTGCAGACAAATTAATATTGCTTTTGAAACAAGAAACAAGAAAGTTAAGTGTTGGTTGGGATCCTTTGATTAATCAAATAACGCCATTAGTGGGATTAAAACATGCAGAATTTGTTGAAGATTTAATAACTGATGCAAAAGAAAAAGGAGCTCATGTAATTATGGGCGGAACAAGAAATGGCAATCTTATAGAGCCTACGATTATTGTTAAAGTTAGCATAGATATGAAAATAGCCAGTGTCGAGCAGTTTGCACCTGTTCTTCCAATAACCTGTTTTGAAACGCTGGATGAGGTAATTAAATTAGTAAATCAATCAGAATATGGTCTGCAATCAAGTGTTTTTACACAAGACATAGATAAGGCATTTTATGTTGCCGAAAGAATTCAAACAGGCACTATGAATATAAATTGCAGTCCATCTAGGGGTCCGGATAATTTTCCATTTCTAGGCATAAAAAATTCAGGAATTGGTGTTGCAGGAATAAAGGAAAGTATTCTTGAAATGACAAAAGAAAAAGTAATTGTTATAAGAACACTTTGATTTATTTATAAATTTTATTTACTTATAAATGTATGAAATCTCAAGCTGCATTAGAATATATGCTGGTCCTATCTCTTGCTTTATTATTTATCATCCCTTTTTTTCTGTTGGCTCAAAATTCAGTAAGGGACTTAGACAGCAATATAAATTTAATTGAATCAAAAGAAACAATAGAAAAATTATCGGATGGTGCAAAATTAGTATATGCACAGGGAGAAGATGCAAAAATGAGCCTGTATGTGAAATTTCCAAAAAATATTATTTCTACTCATGTTGTCCAACAAATGTTGATAATAAACATAGGGGCAAACTCCATGAATAATTCTATTTTTGAAGTATTTGATTTTAATGTCACTGGAACTTTGCCAGATACCTATGGAACTCATAAAATCATATTGATTAATATAAACAATACAGTCAATATTAGCTATATAAATTAATCATGGAAATAAGGAAAAATCTTTTGGACCATAATAATAAATCTGTTTTTTTTGCAGCAAAAAAAAAGAAAAAAGCACAAAGTTCAATAGAATTGGTTATGGTCGTCTGCATGGTGAGTTTAATTTTTTCAGTTTTTTACACAAATATGCTTCAAAAAAACATGAATCTAAAAGCAGATAGATTGGATCAAAACTCGCGTCAACTTTCTTATTATATTGCCTATGAATTAAATAATGTTTATGTACAAGGCGATGGATACAGCAGAAATTTTACATTGCCTCAAAAGATATTAGATTATGATTACAATGTGAGTGTTTTTGATAATATAGTCTATGTATTTATAGAGACCAATAATACATATCTGAAAAAAACAATACCTATAAATATTTCAGGAAATTTTACAGGTGGATTAAATTGTTTATTCAATAAAAAAGGGATTATATATGTTAATAATTAATGATAATATACAATTTGTACACAATAAAAAAAGAAAAGCGCAGGCAATCAGTCTAGATTTTTACAGTAGTTTGATTATATTTATGATAATTGTGAGCGGAGGTTTAATGTTATGGAATAAAACCATAATAGACAATTCTGGCATCACGAATGCCCAGGAGATGAATAATTATGCGAATAATATAGCAAATATATTGATCAGAAGCAAAGGATACCCCCTTAATTGGACGAACGAAACAGTAAAAATACTGGGTCTTGTGGAAAACAGCCATTTAATAGATTATAAAAAAACGCTTGAAATGAAAAATGTATCTGTGTATAAAATGAATGATCTGTTTGGATATGCTCCGTACATACTATATATACAGATAGACAATTCATCTGATTTTCCTGTTATTATTGATGGTGAAAATCTTACATGGGGTTATTTCAATAAATCCATCGCTAATTCTATATCTAAAATTTCAAGATACGCTATTTTGCACAATAAAGATTCATTTGAAAGAGTTTCTGTAAATGTGTTTATATGGAATTAATAAAAATTATTTTGCATCGTGCTTAATACCATCTACAATAGGCTTGCATATAATTTCCTGAATTGCAAATTCAAAGAAATTATTTGAATAAGTGGGCTTTACAAGCAAAACTGTATCTGAACCACGACCAGTCCCTGCAATTATCAATACTTTTTCATTCGGACTTATGAAATCAGAATCAGCTGCCATTATGGCAATCTCAACACCCACTTTGGTCCCTTCACCGAATAATCTTAAAGCATCCGATATTATAAGTAATGGTCCTGCAGTCCCCCATCTCGACTTTACTGCTCTTTCAACTCCACTGAACGTCTGTATTCCCTGAACGTATCTTATTCCTGCTTTTTCATATTTGCTTTTGTTTTTTGTCCATTCTCCATCTTCAGAGGAGTATTTTGACCCAGCATTTAAGATTACAGGTATAACAGATATTTTTGTATCTTTGAATGCTTCTATAACAACAAACCCCGTATTCCCTGATGATGTTGCTACAAGAATTTTGTCTATATCTCCTTCCTTTGCCCTTTTTACTGCAAAATCAATTGCTTTTTGCGTATTGCCAATTCCCGGCTTTAAAAAATAAGTTATTTCTTTAGTCTTAAAATCAGCCATACAATTAGATGGAGTGTAAAACATAAATAGTTATGTATTGCCTTATCCGAGATGTATGTGCATTAAAAGTAGCAAGTTGTAAGCCTCTTTTATGGGCTCTTGTTGAATAATCAACGCCTTGGTCGGGATTTGAACCCGAGTTCCGGGAGTGACAGTCCCGGGTGATAACCAACTACACTACCAAGGCAGGATGGCATATGCGCTATATAATTAAAAAAGATAATTATAAATAACTAACAACATTGCAGACTTCCCGCCAGAAGGCAGTACAATAAACAACGCAAAAGGCTTAACTGCCGGGTTCGAAATGAGACCGGGTGTATCCCTTTTGCTATGGTTGTTAGTTGTTATGAAATTAAAGAAGATTTTATAAATCTTATGATTTGAGTTAATCTTTAATCAAAGAAGCAATATTTGCAATTTTTTCTTCGCACAGATGATTTCCAATCAATTGCATTCCGACAGGCATATTTTCTGCTTTTCCAAAAGGAACACTTATTGTTGGAAAGCCTGCTAAATTAGGACCTACTGTTAAGATATCCAGGGAATATATCTGCTTAGGACTTAGTTTTTCTATCTCGCTAAATTTTGGGGCAATGATGGGCATGGTCGGCGAAAGAATCGCATCGTATTTTTCAAATATTCTTTTAAAATCCTTTATTATAAGTGTCCTTACCTGCATTGCCTTTAAATAGTATTTATCCCTAAAACCTGCCATTCTGATGTATGTTCCGATTATACTTCTTCTTTTTGTTTCAGTTCCGAAATATTTCGTTCTTATTTGGGAAAAATATTTGTCAAAATGCAAGTTCTTTGGGTCTTCCTGCATTCCGTATCTCAAACCACAGTATTTGGCAAGATTTGTAGATGCTTCTGCCATTGCAATTATATAATAGCAAGAAACTGCGTATTTTGTTGTTTTTAGACTTACTTCTTCAATTTTCACACCTTGTTTCTTTAAAGATTCTTTTGCATTATTGAATTGATTTAATACGTCTTTATTTTCAATAGCGTCAATATATTCTTTTGGAATCGCAATAG
Source organism: Candidatus Nanohalarchaeota archaeon (assembly GCA_030632385.1). Classification (GTDB taxonomy): domain Archaea; phylum EX4484-52; class EX4484-52; order EX4484-52; family EX4484-52; genus EX4484-52. Next base: position 3,678 of record DAOVUW010000005.1, on the reverse strand, counting down.
AGATGTTTTTTTGCTTTTCTTTGTCCAAAACTATTTTTTCGCTTTCCACTGTTGTAGAGTCTCTTTTATCAATTCCTGAAATCACATTTAAAAGAAGCAATGCATCCTCTAAATTAGTACCAACAGTTCCTATTTTATCAAAAGAACTTGCGTAATCAATCATACCCCATCTGGAAACTCTTCCATAAGTAGGGGTAATTCCGAAAACACCACAAAAGGAAGAAGGGCACGATATAGAACCACCTGTGCTTTCAGCTACAGCTATGTGGGGCAGACTTATCTTTCCTGCAAAGCCGCATGAGCCTCCTGAAGAACCGCCACATGATCGTTCAATATCAAACGGATTTTTGGGAATTCCATAAGCACAATTTGTACTAAATGTTCCAAAACCAAATTCATCCATACTTGTCTTGCCGACGATTATTCCTCCTGCTTCTTGTATTTTCTCAACAACGGTTGCATCAAAGACAGGAATGTATTCATCTAAAATTTTCGAACCTGCTGTTGTCCGAATCCCTTTTGTTGTAATGCAATCTTTGATTGTAACAGGAATTCCAAGAAGAGGTTTTTTTTTCAGGATGTCTTTGTCTTTTTTTGCTTCTTCTTCTAGTTCCTTGATTCTTTCTTGTGTTTTGTTTTTTGGGGCCTGCGTAATAATATAGTTTCTGGATGTTAATTTATCCATCTCTTCATAAAATTCATCATAAAAAGAGGATAAATCAATCTCTCCTTTCACTATGCTATTACTAATGTCCAAGCATGATTTAACAGACTTATTACTCATATCTATTTTTCATCGCAAATTATTAAAAGACTTTCAACACCTTCGCCAATTTTTTTTCCTTTTTCGGTCAGAGATACATATTTTCTTCTGCCTTCTTTTTTGAATTTTACTATTTTTAAGTTGACGAATAGGTCTAGAATTTTTTCAGTGTGTGCGTAAGTGCAATTTATTTTTTTTGAGATATGAGATACATAAGTTGTACTGCTATTTTCATGCAGATGTAGCAAGATATCTGTGGGTTTCTTTTTGAATAATAGATATCTGCCATTTGTATCATTATATATATTCATTACCATATATACTTTAAAGTAGTTGAACTTTATAAACTTTTACTTTTTTACTACTACTTAATAGTAAAAAAAGTTATTGTGTTATTCAACTGAGTTTGCAATAATAATCATAAAAGATTTCTTATGCTTTTTTTCTACTTTAGAGCTTGTTTTTTTGTCGAATTTTAGAATTTTCCTTTGATTTAAAGGAAATAATTGAGCGCAAGGTATATTTCATAATTGCAAAATAAAATTAAATAAAGTTGATTGCAAAATTTTGCATTCTATTTTAAATCAAAAAATTTCATCAGTTCTTCTTCTGCTTCTATATTTGATGAAATTGTCTTTTTATCCCTCCATTCATTAGGAAGCAGAGAATCATATTTATTCATCAGGTAACGGGAATCTAAAAGAACAATAGCACCTACATCTTTTTCGCTTCTTATACATCTGCCTGCCGCCTGTATTGTCTTGTTTATCGTAGGATAAATATAACCAAAATCCCATCCTTTCTTATTGAATTTTTCATCATAATATTTTATTGTGGCATCGCTCTTTATTGTTGTTTTTTCAAACGGAATGCCTACAATGCAGACTGTTTTTACGATTTCCCCAGGAAAATCCACGCCTTCGCTAAAGTTTGCTCCGATAACTCCTGCGAGCACTGCAAAAGGAGGTAGATAGCTACATTTTTTGAATTGATTGTACATCCTTTCTTTTTGCATTTTTGTCATATTTTGCTGTTCTGTCAGCAGACGAAATCCTTTTTCTTCAACATAAAACAAGACATTATTCATGTATTCATAGCTTGGAAAAAATACCGCAATATTTCCGCCGGTAGCCTTTGAAATGCTCTGGACATAATCAGCAATTATTTTATAAGAGTCATTGCTTCTTTGATCATATTTTGAACTTATATTTTTTGCAATCAATATTTTCCTGTTTTCTTTTGGGAAAGGAGAAGGAAGTTTAAGGCACGCCGTGTTTTCTTTATCCAATCCTAAAAGAGAAATATACATATCAAAAGGAGTCAATGTTGCAGACATTAATATCGAGCAATGCACTTTAGAGAATATATTTTCTGTCAAGATTCCCGGATCGATACATTTTTTTTTGTATTTTACAATAAACTCTTTTCCTCTCTCAACAGAGCAGTAATGAAAAAAGCCCTCTTTTCCCATCTGCCATTTTTTGAGATTGTCCGCAAGATTGAATAAATAATTGGAATTTTCATTATCCTGGATTTCAACTTCCCCTAGTTTTTCAGCCAAAACAATGAAATCATTGATTTTGCCGGAGATAGAACTTTCGAAAATATCAATCAAAAAATCCTTATCGATGCTAAATTCATCTGATTTTTTTTGTTTTGAAATTCGCTCTGTTTCAATCAAAAGCATGGAATTTATTTGACTAAAAGCATTTGCCATGTAATTGTCTTTTAATTTTGCGCATATCTCTATAATCTTGCTTATTGTTTTTGTAGAGATAGTTGTAGAATATATTGATTTTATCCTTTCTGTAAGATTGTGGGCTTCATCTGCAATTAAAATAATATTTTTATATTCCATTCCGAATTTTCCAAATACAGAGTCATATATTTTTTTATTGAATAAATGAAAATAATCGCCTATAATAAAATCCGCTTCTTTTAATGCATTGATTTGTATTTCATAAGGGCAAAATTCATCGCTTAATTCTTTTACTTCCTGCGACGAATATACATTGCCAAGAACAGTTTCTTTTATTTTTTTTGCTCTGTCTGTCAAAGTATGAAAAGAAGTATATGTGTTTTTAAAAAAAAGGCATTTCCCTCCTTTTTTCATTGAAGCGCAGTAATTTCCAAAATCCCCACCAAACATCGTGATTGCATCTAATTTACATACATGTTTTTTGCCGACTAAATCAACAACTGCAAGAGAATCCAGCTGGATTTTTTTCTTGATTTTTTTCAATGTATCAAGAGCTATTTGGTGATGCGTATTTCTGGTGGTGAGAAAAAACACTTTTTTTTTATTTTCAATAGCATATTGGAGCGCAGGAGAAATTGAGGCTGCTGTCTTTCCTATTCCTGTCGGCGCCTGAACAACAAGCGTTTTATTATTGAGCAGTATATCTTCTACAACTGAAATAAATTTTTCCTGTCCGCTTCTTTTTTTTTCAAAAGGAAAAAACCCGTCTTCCATCAAAGAAATAATTAATTAGATTTAAGAATATAGGCTTTGAGGAAAAATAAATGCGTTTGCAAGCAAGATAATATGATGATATCTCACGTAAAAATTATGTGTTTGCCAGACATTCTATTGTAAAACAATTGGTATTTTGTGCATTATGTACAGAGTTTATCCAGCAAAATCTTCCATCTCCAGATATTTTCCCGTCTTCAAGTTCGCATAGTGCCAACGCTTCTGTAGATTTGGTTGACATCATCTTCGATATAATTTCTTCTTTGCATTCTCTTATCTTGTATTCTAGGCGTTCTTTGCCCGACAGGATGTAAGAGAATACCCTTAAATACTTTTAATACAAATAGTATAACAGGTGTATATTATGAACTTTAAACAAGGTATTAACGAAAATCAGGAATTTCTCTTCCCAAAAAAACCAAGTGATTTTTTGCCGGAAAAT
>DAOVUW010000017.1 GCA_030632385.1 Candidatus Nanohalarchaeota archaeon | reverse complement strand
ATTTTGCTGTATTAATCCAACGATAGATTGTTGCGTGATGTTTTGATAATTTTATTGCCACTTCTTTTGGCGACAAACCGTTTTTTACAAGCAATAATGCCTGTAATCTTATCTTTTCATTATGGTCTCCCGAATTGTTAAGAATATCAACAATTTTTTTTGTAGAAAAAGTTAATTCCATATGGTTATTAGAATTTGAGGTTTAAGTAGATTTCGCATTAACTTAGAGCGTTACTATATTCAAGATAGATATTGAAGAAATTAAAGACGAAATTAAATTTGATGATTTTACTGTGCAAGCGCATAGCACTCTGCATACAGATGAAAGTATCGCCTACAAATTTATTGAAAATAATAAAAGATTAGTGATTGCAGGAGATATGGATTATGATGAAGATATAATCGGCTTTTTCAAAGATGCAGATATTTTAATAGTCGAGTGCTCTTATGGCAATAATTATAAATTGAAAGGTCATCTTATTCCAAAACAATGCGGAGAAATTGCTCAAAAAGCAAATGTAAAAAAACTAATACTTACGCACTTATATCCTATTCTAAAAGAAGTCAGACGGGAAGAGGCAAAAGAGTTATTTCAAAATACCCTGATGGCAGAAGATTTGATGGATATAGAGCTATAATGAATTGTTTTTACTCAATGATTTTTTTCTTTATTTCTATTTTTTAACACTTGATCTTTTTTTAATAGAGAGAGGTTATAAAACTACACACATAAAAGAGGAAACAGAAAATATATAAACTACAAATTAATTATTATCTATACTATGCTGGGAACATTAATCAATGCTGGAGCTGTAATAATTGGATGTATTATTGGTCTGCTTATTCATTCAAGATTACCAAAAAACATTATCAAAATAGTTTTTCAGGGCATTGGTCTGTTTATTCTTTTTCTTGGAATACAGATGGCAGATAAAACAAATAATTTTCTTATTATGATCTTTAGTATTGTTCTAGGATCAATTATCGGTGAACTTATAGATATTGATAAACTCGTAAACATATTTAGTGAATGGCTAAAGAAAAAAGTCAAATCAAAAAATGACAATTTTTCAGATGGATTTACTACTGCATTCATTTTATTCTGTCTGGGTTCAATGACCATACTGGGTGCATTTGAAGAAGGTCTTGGCGGCGCACCAAATTTATTATTGGCTAAATCTCTCATGGATGGATTTTCTGCAATTGCTTTGTCTGCTTCACTCGGAATAGGTGTTATTTTTTCAGTAATACCATTGCTAATTTATCAAGGTGGTTTAACCCTATTTGCTGCATCACTACAGGATTTTTTTACAGACATCATAATTAATGAATTAACTGCTGTTGGTGGATTATTGATGATTGGATTGAGTATGAATATATTAGAAATAAAAAAAATAAAAATTCTAAATATGATTCCGAGTTTAATTATTGTGGTAATCCTCGCATATTTATTTTTATAATCCTGCCTTTTGATTATTTTAGGTTATGGGCTTCGTCCTCACGCCGACTTCTGACTTTGAATTTTTCCGCCGCTTCGCTGCGGAACATTGCACTAAAATTCAAAAAATTCTCTTATTGTTTGTTACAAGCACTTGGGCAAATATCATTAAATACACATAAGTCGCATTTCGGCTTTTTTGCAGAACATGTATTTCTCCCGTGAAGTATGAGCATAATTGAAATATTTCTCCATTCGCTATTTGGCAAAATTTTCATCAAATCCTGTTCAATCTTTAGAGGATCTGTATTTTTTGTCAGCCCGAGACGAAAAGATACTCGTCTTACATGAGTGTCAACTGCAATCCCTTCTGAAATTCCAAATCCTTCGGACAAAACAATATTTGCTGTTTTTCTTCCAACGCCAGGGAGACTTATCAATTCATCCATCGTATGCGGAACTTTTGATTTAAATTTATTTTCAATAAGAACAGATATCTCTTTTATCCTCTTTGCTTTTGTCTTGTAATAATTTATTGAATTTATATTCTTTTGAATATCTTTTATAGAACACTTTGCAAAGCCTTTCGCCCCTTTGTATTTGCAAAAAAGTTTCGGAGTTACTTTATTCACGCTTACATCTGTTGCCTGCGCTGACAAAACAGTAGCAATCAAAAGCTCAAATTGATTTTTATGAATAAGTGTTGTTTTGGGAGAAGAGTATTGTCTTTTGAGTCGCTCGACAATAATTCCAATTATTTGTTTTTTTACAAACACAATAATATCAGGAATAACAGCACTGCAAAAAATATTTCAAACATGTTTAATATATTGTAGTTTATATTTATATTCTTTTTCATCGCAAATAAATCATATAGGTCAGTAATGAATTTTTTTATAACATCCAGCAAAAATCTTTCAGATTAATTCTTCTTTATTTTGTGAAAGATTTTTTCATGCAGTAAATAAACTTTTTTGCAAAATATTACAGTTTATTTACAATGAAAAGAATTAATCTTACTTATCCGCAATAATCTCAATCATGTCCTTGTCCTTTAAGACATAATCTTTCCCGATTATCTGCTTTGTTTTTACATTTACGGCACGGATGAATTTATCCCCGAAATCTGTGTGCAGTTTGTAGGCAAAATCAATAGCAGTAGAACCATTTTTCATCAAAAATACATCGGGCAGGACATTGCCTTTTTTATCACACAGGCTTTTTGTTCCTGCAGGATAAATGGAGATATAATCCAGCACATCAAATATGACATAATTTAGTATCTTCAATACTCCTGTTGAGCCAAAATCATCCATTATATTTTTTATTTTAGCCAGTGCTTGTTTTTGCTCGTTATTTAATACAGTTAGTTTATCTTCCTTAATTTCAAAACTTTCCTCTCCGTAAAGATAATCAATGATTCTTGCTTTTTGAGCATTTCTTAAAGCAAGTTCACCTTCTGCAAAAATTGGCATAACTTTGCTTTCTGTTGCAGACTGAAGTTCTTTTAATTTTTCTTTTGTTTTTTGGATGCCGTCTTTGTCTATCAATTTGTCTATTTTATTTGCGCCTATGATTATCGGCTTTGTTGTTTTTCTTGCTTCAATCACAAACTGGTCTATCTGCTCGTCTGTCCATTGCGTAAGATCATCGCCAAAATCAAATTGCTCGTATATTCTGATTGTCTCTTTTTCTGTTAAATTAATATTTGACAACTGCTTTGTCAATGCCTCAATTCCTTTTTCCTTTTGCATTTTACTGGTCCTTACAAATTTTCTCCAGTTTTTTTTAACAAGACCTATCAGCCACAAATCAATCTCTTCTTCAAGGAATTTTATATCATTTGCTGGATTGTAAGTTCCTATCTGGATGCTCTCTCCTTTTTCATTAGTGCCACCAGATACATCTATTATATGGACCAGCGCATTGCAGAATATAAGATCATTTAAAAATTGGTTTCCCATTCCTTTTCCTTCGTGTGCCCCTGGCACCAGTCCTGCAACATCAACAAGCTCTACAGGAATATAACGAAAGCCCTCTGTGCAAAAACCAACCCGTGGATTGCATTGCCTGCCCAACTCTTTGCAGACACATTTTATCCTCACATATCCTACACCCAAATTAGCATTAATCGTTGTAAATGGAAAATTCTGGATATCTACTTCTTTGAGAGTTGAACTTTTAAAAAAAGTACTTTTCCCAACATTTGGTTTTCCAACTACGCCGATTTTCATAAGATTATCTGGCAATTAATATTTTAAATTAATAAACAGTTTGCATGTTACACGCCAAAAAATAATTACTAAATATTTAAGAATATTTTTTAAATCCCAGTTCACTTGCAATTTCCCGGAAACATCGTCTGCAATAATTTAAATCATATTTCATTATCATCCCTCTACCACGATAACCGCATCTTCTACATACACATTCTCCGAGTCCAAATTTTCTTGGTTTTTTGAGGTTATGATTCTTGAAATTAAGCATCTTTGGAGCTTTGGAAGTGAACATTTTCATCATTTTTGTTGAATCTGAAGCCATAATATTTATATGAGTATTCAATAAAGCTTATAAATGTTTGTTTCGGACAATGTTTTCTTTAAATGGTTTTTATTTTCCTCTTTCTTGTGGCAATAACTTTTTATTAGTTTCGCATAATTATGATTGATAAAATGAATAAAGATAATAATGATTCTGTTTTAATGAAAATAAAAAAAGCAGAAAACAAAGCTGATGAATTAATAGAATCCGCAAACAAAAAATCAAAAAAAACAACAACAGATATTGAAAATAAAGCAATATCTCAAAAAGCTGAAATATTGAAAATTGCTGAATCAAAAGTAAAAAATATATTAGATATCGCAGAAAAAGAAGCAAATAAAGAAGGCAATATTTTGGTGGAAAAAACAAAAAAGGACATGGAATCATACCTACTTAATGCAGCCAAAAAAAAAGCAGTTGTTCAGGATATGTTCATAGAAGAGTTAATGAAACTAAAATAAAAAAGGTAATGCATCATGAATTTATATCCTGCAAAAATGAAAAAAGTTGAGATTTTCACAAACAAAAAAAACAAACGAAAAATAATTGATTTACTTTATTCTCTAAAAATGCTTCATTTGAAAAAATACAATAAAGAAATTGATTTTGTTGATCTTTCCTCTCCTCTAAACAGTGCAGAAACATCTGCATCAAAATACCTTAAATTAACTTCTGCAATTAATTTAATTTTGAAAAAAGCAAAAATAAATGATGATTATCAAACAGTTCCTGTAAATGCAGGAAACTATTATTCTTTGGTTGAAAAAGAAATTGACAACATAAAAATAATGGAAAAATTAGGAGAGAAACTAATTGATTTAGACACCACCATAATTAAAGCAACAGGATTGAAAAAAATCGGCGTCAACAGAACAGACTTATTTAGCGATTTTAAAAATTACAATATTTTCTTTGCAAATTCTTCGCAGGCAAAAGATATTGGTCAGGAGATACAAAAAATTAAAAATGTTGTAGTCTATTCCTCTTCAAATTCAGACAATTTCATTTTTGTTTATCCATCCAAAATGCAAAAAGAAATCAGTAATTTTCTTACAGCATACACTTCAAAAGAAATGAATTTGCTTTCTCTTATTGAATCATTTGATGATGCAAAAACAAATAATATTGATAATATAATTGCGCATTACAATAGAGAAAAATTGGAACTTGAAAAAAAAAGAGTAGAATTAAAGAAAGAAGGATTTGATTTTTTTACAAAAAATAAAAATAAAATATTCTCTTTAAGAGACCTTTTGAAAGAAGAAGTTTGCAAAAAACAAAGCGGAATTTATTTTGGAGAAACAAGAAATACAATCTATATTTCAGGATGGGTGCCTGAAGAAAATATAAAACTTCTTGAAGCTAAAATTTCAACATTAAAGGATGTTTATATCGAGCTTACTGTAGCAAAAGAAAATGCACCTGTATTTTTAAAACACAACGAGTCAGTTAAGGATTATGATTTTCTTTTGAGTTTTTACGAATTGCCAAAAACAAACACTATTGATCCAACAGCAATTATGGCATTTACATTTCCTCTTTTATTTGGATTAATGCTTGGAGATATAGGATATGGATTCATGGTATTGCTAATTTCTTTATTTATAAAAAAAAGAATGAAAGGAACTGGTGCAATTTCAAAAATACTTACTATGTGCGGAACTTCATCTATCCTATTTGGAATTATATTCGGAGAATTTTTCGGAGCAGAAAGCATTTTTGGACTTATTCATCTGCACGTTTTTTTTCACAGAATACATGAAATAAATACTTTGATGATGATATGTATTGGCGTGGGTGTTTTGCATTTAAATCTGGGATTTTTTTTATCAGCATTAAAGCATTATAAAAATGAGCATTACCTCCATTTTGTAGGATCTTTAGCATGGATTATGCTTCAGGCAAGCATTGCATTGATTTTTTTAAATTATACATACACTGGACTAATATTGGCATTATCCAGTGTTGTTTTAATATACAAAGCAGATGGTATTAGCGGACTTATTGAGATACCTGGATTGTTGGGAAATATTTTATCTTACATGCGAATCATGGCAGTAGGTCTTGCTTCAGCATATCTCGCAATCCTTGTAAACGAGCAGGCATTAACTTTGATTTCCTCAGGAACAATCGGCATTATAGCAGGAATATTATTATTAGTGGCAGGACATACATTTAATACAATACTCGGACTCATCAGTCCATTTATACACACACTCAGATTACATTATGTTGAATTTTTTACAAAATTCTATGAAGGGGGCGGAGAAAAATACAATCCCTTTGGAAAAGAATAAAATAATAAAAAGTGAATAAAATGGTAGAACCAATATCAGCAATAGCAGCAGCACTTGCCGTAGGAATATGTGCAGTAGGTGCAGGATATGCAGAAGGAAAAATAGGAGTTGCGGCAGTAGGCGCAATGTCAGAAAATGAAAAGTTTTTTGGAAAAGGACTTATAATGACGGTATTACCGGAAACATTAGTAATTTTCGGATTGATTATTGGAATAATGATACTTAATGCTTAAGTTAAGTATCTATTCTTAATAATTAATAAAGGAGGCATGAAATGAAATCAGATAATTTGATAGACAGTATTGTAAAAGATGCCGAAAAGCAAGAAAAGGAAATAATAGAAACTGCAAAAAAAGAGGCAGAAGAAAAAGCAAAAAAAATTGTAGATTCTGCAAAAAAAAATGCGAAACAAGCAGAAACAAACGCAATAGAAAAAGCCAAAGAAAAGAAAAATGAAAAAAGCTATAAATACGAGCAGGATGCAAAAAATATAATTCTTGCAGGAAAAAAGAAATTACTCTGTCAATTATTTGAGGAAGCCACAGAGAATATAAAAAACATAGAAAACCCAAAAAGAAAAGAAATATTGAAGAATCTTTTTAGCATAGCAAAAAGAGAATTAGAAGATATTACTGTTGTATATACCTCTGTTTCTGATTTATCGGAACTAAAAAATATTGGAAAAAATATAGAAATAAAAGCAGACAAAACAATAGATTTTGGAATAATTGCAGAGAATAAAGACAAAACAATAATGCTTGATTTATCCTTAAATAGTCTTGCAGATATGCTTGAAAAGAAAATAATGTTTAGGATAATGAAAGAAATAGAATAAGAGAATGTTATGAAATTAATAAATGAAAATGCAATAGACCAGATGTTTGCTATTGAACCGTCTAAAAATATAACATTGGATGAATATCCTTATTTTTATGCTAAAATAATGTATCGAAAAGGATCTCTTCTAAAGAACGAGGATTATGAACGTTTGCTGAAAATGGACGGACCTTATGAAATTGCAGAATATCTGAAGAAAAAAACATATTCTGAATCTATAAATACATTATCTGCAACAGTTCCAGAAAACTTGTTGATTGAAGCAGCGATGAAATACAACACAGCAAGAGAATGCAACGAATTCATAAATTATTCTAAAAGTTATTATGAATTAAATGTATTGCTATCGGCCTTATTTAAGAATTATTATTTATCCAATGTAAAATATTATGTTTTGGGAAAACTAAACAACATAAGTTTTGATGAAATAAAATCATATATTATTCCTTTCGGAAATATAACTCATGAATCTTTTTATTCATATTTTACACGTCCAATAGAAACTGATTTTTTCAATTCACTCAAAATGGAGAAAAAAACAAAAAAAATACTGATACAGTTATTTAAGGATAAAAATATAGTTGAACTGCAAAATACAATCGACATGTATTATTACATCTATCTTTCAGAATCCTTTTATCGCATTTCAAACAAAAGAGAAGTGATGAGAGATTATCTCAATGTAATTATTGATTCAAAAAATGTAATGAACATTCTCAAACTAAAAAAAGAAAATATCGAGAAAGAGAAAATAACACAGATAATCATACCTAATAGATTATCAATTATACAGGATCTTTTGCAAAAACTTTTGGATGCAAAAGACACAGATGAATGCTTTTCGATACTTTCAGCAAAAAAATGGCAAAAGAAAGATATGGCAACAATAAAAGAAGCATTGGATACAAAGGATGTTGAAATGCTTGAATGTGTGTTGGAAAAAATAAAACTGACTCGGGCAAAAAAAATTTCAAGAGTAAAAAATATATCTGCTGAAGTTGTAATTGGCTATTTGGCTCAAAAAGATATTGAGCGAAAAAATATTCTCTCAATTGCAAACGGAAAAAAATATGGTCTTAGTGACGAAGAAATGAGGAGGTATTTGGTAATATAAAATATGTATACTATAGCAACATTTGGAAGGGATAGATTCACAATTGGATTTAATCTTTGCGGAATCAAGGATTCTTTCATTGTTTCGGAGAGAAATGAAGCAAACAAAACTGCACGGGAATTATTGAATAATAAAAAAATCGGTCTTGTAATAACCGAAGCAGAAGTATACAATAATTTAAAGCCAGATATAAAGGACAAAATATTAATGACAATATCTCCGATTTTTGTTGTATTGTCAGAAAAAAATCAAAAAGATGATTCATTAAGATTAATGATAAAAAAGGCAATCGGAGTGGATTTGCTGAAAGATGATTAAAAGGAGAAAAATATGGAAAATAAAGAAAATATAGGGAATATTTACAGAATAAGTGGTCCTGTTATTACAGCGCAGGATTTAAGTGCACGAATACACGATGTTGTAAGAGTGGGAAAAGAAAAACTTATCGGAGAAGTTATTCAGATAGATGATGATAAAATAATAATTCAGGTTTATGAAGAGACAACAGGCATAATACCCGGAGAACCTGTAGAAAATACAGGAGAGCCTTTGAGTGTAGAACTGGGTCCGGGATTGTTGAAGTCAATATATGACGGAATACAAAGACCTTTGCCTGAACTTGAAAAAGAAACAGGAAATTTTATTCAAAGAGGAGTGGTTGTAAATTCACTTGACAGAAATAATAAATGGGATTTTGTTCCTATTCTAAAAGAAGGCGATAAAGTTGAAGGAGGAACAATAATCGGAACAGTACAGGAGACCGAAACAATTGTCCATAAAATAATGATCCCTCCGAAAATAAACGGAACCATTAGAAAAATAGAAAAAGGAAAGTTTAATGTTGATGAAACTGTGTGCGAATTAGAAGGCGGAGAAAAAATAAAATTATCCCATAAATGGCCAATAAGATATTCCCGTCCCGTAATAGAAAAACTTCCTCCTGAAATTCCATTGATTACAGGAATGAGAATTTTAGATGCTCTTTTCCCATTGGCAAAAGGCGGAACAGCAGCAATTCCCGGTCCTTTTGGAGCAGGAAAAACAGTAACACAGCAGAGTCTTGCAAAATATTCTGATGCAGAGATTGTTGTGTATATTGGATGCGGAGAGCGAGGAAATGAGATGACAGAAGTATTGACTGAATTCCCGCAATTAGAAGATCCTAAAACAGGAAAGCCATTGATGAATCGAACTGTATTGATTGCAAATACTTCCAATATGCCGGTAGCGGCAAGAGAAGCAAGTGTTTATACAGGAATTACAATAGCAGAATATTTTAGAGATATGGGTTATGATGTCTCTTTGATGGCTGATTCAACTTCAAGATGGGCAGAATCAATGAGAGAAATATCTTCAAGACTTGAAGAAATGCCGGGAGAAGAAGGTTACCCGCCATACTTAGGATCAAAACTTGCAGAATTTTATGAAAGAGCAGGAAGAGTTACATGATTAAATAATAACATTGGAAGCATTTCTGTAATCGGAGCAGTATCTCGTCCGGGCGGAGATTTCAGTGAACCTGTTACACAAAATACACTTCGTATTGTAAAGGTATTTTGGGCTTTGGATTCAAAACTTTCCAGCAGAAGACACTATCCGTCAATCAATTGGCTGCAATCCTACAGTCTTTACAAAGATACTCTTGGTCCATGGTACACCAAGAAAATGGGTAAAGAATGGAATGAATCAAATAAAGAAGCAATGAAAATATTGCAGGAAGAAGAAAAACTTCAGGAACTTGTCCAGCTTGTCGGAAGCGATGCTTTACCGGAAAAAGAGCAAATCACTTTGGAGGTTGCAAGACTTTTGAGAGAATTTTTCCTACAGCAAAATGCATTTCATAAAACCGACGCATACTGCAGTCTGGAAAAAACAAAAGATATACTTCAAACAATTCTATGGATTGGAGAGAAATCCTACGATACTTTAGAAAAGGGTGTAAGAGCAAGAGACATTGTCGCACTTGAGTCCAAGAATAAAATATCTGAGGCAAAATTTGAAGAAGATTATCAAACTGTGCTTAAAAATGTGAAAAAAATAGTAGAAGCAGATTTGAAGAAATTAATTGAAAATATATAAGGAGGAATATTATGAGTTACAAAGAATATAAAACAATAAAGAGAATAAAAGGCAATTTATTATTTGTGGAAAAAACACATCTGGTCAGTTATGGAGAGATTGTAAAAATAAAGGTAAATAATACAGATATTCGTTTAGGACAGGTTTTAGATACATCAAAAGATATGGTTGTTATCCAGAGTTTTGAAGGAACCAGTGGAATCGATAAAAAAGCGACAATCAGATTTTTAGGAGAAACAATGAAATTCGGACTTTCCGAAGATATTTTAGGAAGAATATTCAACGGAAGAGGAAAGCCAATAGACAAAGGTCCTGAAATCATTGCAGAAAAAGAAATTGATATCAACGGAGCGCCAATTAATCCCTATTCGAGAATATCTCCTGCTGATTTTATCCAGACAGGAATTTCAACAATAGATACAATGAATACACTTGTAAGAGGACAGAAACTTCCTATATTTTCCGCAAGCGGTCTGCCTCATAATGATATTGCTCTTCAAATTGCAAGACAGGCAAAAGTAAAATCACAGAAAGAAGAATTTGCTGTAGTATTTGCAGCAATGGGTATTACGAGTGAAGAAGCTCATAAATTTATTAAAGAATTTGAGACCACAGGTGCTATAAAGCGTTCTGTAGTATTTTTAAATCTCGCAAATGACCCTGCTGTAGAGCGACTGGTTACCCCGAGGATGGCATTGACTGCTGCAGAATACCTTGCTTATGAAAAAGACATGCACGTACTCGTAATATTAACAGACATTACAAACTATTGCGAATCACTTCGTCAGATGAGTGCTGCAAGAGAAGAAATACCGGGAAGGCGAGGATATCCTGGATACATGTATACTGATTTAGCATCAATATATGAACGTGCAGGAATGATTAAAGGCAAAAAGGGAAGTGTAACACAAATGCCTATATTGACAATGCCGGGGGATGATATTACTCACCCAATCCCTGATCTGACAGGATATATTACAGAAGGACAGGTTGTACTAGACAGAGAATTACACAGAAAAGGAATTTACCCAAACATAGATGTTCTTTTGAGTCTGTCAAGACTTATGAATTCAGGTATCGGCCCTACAAAAACAAGAGAGGATCACAAACAGGTTTCAGACCAGCTTTATGCAAATTATGCTGAAGGAAAGGATTTAAGAGGTCTTGTAGCAATTGTCGGAGAAGATTCTTTAAGTAATAAAGATAAGAGGTTGCTTAAATTCGCAGATTTATTTGAAGAAAAATTTGTAAAGCAGGATTATTATGAAAACAGAGATATTGAAAAGACATTATCCATTGCATGGGAATTACTCGGAACAATACCAACAGATGAATTGACAAGAATATCTCCGGACATAAAAAAGAAATATTATAAAAAAACAAATGAGGAATAATATGCCGGAAAACGAAGCGAATCTTTTATTTTGTCAGTTATTGGAAAATAACAAAAAAATCGCAGAAAAAAAACAAGACCTGCTAGAAAAATATAAAGATGGTCAAAAACCAAAAATCGCTTTGATAACCTGTTCTGATTCAAGAATGCCATTATCATTATACGGAAATATAGAAGATATGATGGGCAATGTGTTTGTCGGAAAAGATATTGGAAACACATACGAGTATTCTGATGCTGTAGTTGATTATGCTGTGCTTCATCTAAACATTCCTGTTGTTGTAATTTTAGGTCATACTGATTGCGGCACAGTCAAAGCTGCCGCAGGCAATTTTGAAAAAGAAACAGAGACAATTAAAGAAAGATTGAGCGCAATCAAAAAATCCTTTATTGACAAAGAAAACCACATTGAATGCGTGGAAAACAATGTCCATCGCGCAATTCAAAAAATAGAAGAAAAATACAAAGATAAAATCAACAACAAAGAATTATGCGTGGTCGGATGCGTATGCGATACCGCAGGAGCATATAACAACTTGTGTGGACTGACATACATTGTAAATATAAATGGCATAAAAGACAAAGAAACAATTAAAAGTCACAAACTTTTGGAAAACATGGAAGATGGCTTAAAAGAAAAAACAATTGCAAAATAAATTATGGGAAGAGAGTTAAAAGCTACAAGAAGTGAACTTTTGAAATTAAAAAAGCAATATCTTCTGGCAAAAAACGGACATAAGTTACTGAAGAAAAAAAGAGACGGATTGATAATGGAGTTTTTCAAGGTTCTCAAAGATGCAAAAGGACTGAAGAACCAAATATCCGATCTATATGTTGAAGCCCAGGAAAAAATAAAAATAACTGAAATGTATGACGGCGGGATTGTAATAAAAACTGCTGCTATTTATCTAAAAGAAATCCCTCTGGATATTGAAACAAAAAATCTGATGGGTGTAAAAGTTCCAAAAATCACCAAGCAAGGACAAATATGCAAGAGCATACATGAAAGAGGATATAGCTTGATAGACGGGTCTGTAAGACTCAACAATACATCAAAACAATATGAAATGCTTTTGGAAAAGATAATTGATTCTGCAGAGATTGAGACGACTTTGAGAAAAATATTGATTGAAGTGGAAAAGACAAAACGAAGAGTAAATGCTCTTGAATTTGTTTTGCTTCCAAGACTTGAACAAGACATCCATAAAATAAAATTGAGTCTGGAAGAGCAGGAAAGAGAAAATACATTTCGTTTAAAGATGATTAAGAAAGGTTAGTTTTCTGTGTGGATTTTGTGTTGAGAAAATTCATCAGGATTTGCCAGGGTTTACAGAAGGGAAAGAACATTTATATAATTGGAGACTTTAATATTATATGGTAGATACATTAAGAGAATTATTTTTAGAAATAATGAATAATTATTCTAATGCGACTTCTCAACATTTT
>DAOVUW010000008.1 GCA_030632385.1 Candidatus Nanohalarchaeota archaeon | reverse complement strand
ATTTTGCTGTATTAATCCAACGATAGATTGTTGCGTGATGTTTTGATAATTTTATTGCCACTTCTTTTGGCGACAAACCGTTTTTTACAAGCAATAATGCCTGTAATCTTATCTTTTCATTATGGTCTCCCGAATTGTTAATAATATCAACAATTTTTTTTGTAGAAAAAGTTAATTCCATATGGTTATTAGAATTTGAGGTTTAT
Source organism: Candidatus Nanohalarchaeota archaeon (assembly GCA_030632385.1). Classification (GTDB taxonomy): domain Archaea; phylum EX4484-52; class EX4484-52; order EX4484-52; family EX4484-52; genus EX4484-52. The sequence continues at coordinate 18,924 of DAOVUW010000008.1, read as the reverse complement.
GTAGATTTCGCATTAACTTAGAGCGTTACTATAGATACTAATTTTTAAAAATATAGTACTCTCTTACAAAAATTGATTCCAAGACATTCAACAAATTGATAACTTTTTTAAATAACTTTATTTTTAATGCCTATGGTAAAATGCTCTTTTTGTGATGAAAAAGCAATACTTGTAAGAAAATATGAGGGAATCCGTCTTTGCGAAAAGCATTTTTTGCGCTCTGTTGAAAAAAAAATAAGAAAAACAATTCGGGTAAATCAACTTTTAAGAAGAGGAGATGTTGTTGCTGTTGGTCTTTCTGGCGGAAAAGATTCATGTCTTGCAACATGGTTTTTATCTACAATCCGCAAGAAATACAATATTGAAATTTTTGCAATAACTATAAATGAAGGAATCAGCAATTATCGAAAAGAAGATATAAAATGCGCAAAAGATATTACCAAAAAATACGGCATAAAACATCATATTTTCTCATTTAAGGAAGAATGCGGAGTTACACTTGAGCAGATCATGAAAACAGAAGCAATCAGAAAAGAAAAAATCGGAGCTTGCTCTGTCTGTTCTGTATTTAGAAGATATATATTGAATAAAAAAGCAAGAGAACTTGGAGCAAATAAACTCGTCATTGCGCATAACCTTGATGATGAATGCCAGAGTATTTTCATAAGTTATGTTCGGGGAGACATATCCCGTGCTTTGCGTCTGGGGTCTTTTTCTCCGAAAACCGAAAAATCAATGTTTGTAAGAAGAATAAAACCTCTTTTAGATATTCCTGAAAAAGAAACTGCTCTCTTTTCACATTTAAAGAATTTCAAAACATTTTCAGGAGAATGCCCAAATGCAAAAAAGAGTTTTAGGTGGAAAATAAGAGATATAATTTTAAATCTTGAAAAAAATTATCCGGGAACCAAATATTCAATAATAAAGAACTTTGAAAAAATAAGAAAAGAATTACTTGATGCCCGAAAAAATAGCACTCCAAAAATATGCAGTATTTGCGGTGAATCCGGAAGCGGTGAAATATGCAAATATTGTCAGATTATGAAATTAATAAAATCAGATTAATTGTTTTTGATTCTATGGTCTTGCGCCATATTCTACTTTATTAATTATTATATGATTTTGAGAGACTAAAAAATAGATGGAAATAATTTCTCATTTTATAGATAGAAAGATTTATAATTTATTCTTATAAGAAACCATATGATGAAATTGAAATTAATATTCTTACGCGCGCTATTACTTTTTTTGTTTATTATACTTTTTACTGGTTGTACTACTGAAAATTCAAATCTGGAAAATAAAGAATCCACGGGAGCAGAGCTTCATGATATCAATTTAGACGAAAAATTTCCTTCTGCCACAAGCGACGATGCATTAAATGAAGAATCAAAAAAGGAACCTATTGTTAATGAAATTAAAATTTCAATAGAGCTAACTAAAGAAATTTATGATAAGGCAAGTGATTGTGTAAAGAACTACGAACCAAACACAGGGAAATCTGCCTCTATTTCTATCAATCTTACAAATTCAGACAATGTAAAAAAAATTGATCTTTCGGGTGGAAATCAATACATAAAGTGCATTAATACTTACAAAACAGATAATCTTATTTATATCTACATAAATATTCAATCAAGTGAACTTAATTATGTAGAATTTTATGAAAATGGTGTAATCATATATCATAACTCTACTGTATTTACTTTAATGAACTTTGGAAACTATGATTGGTCGAAATTTACTTTAAAGGAAGAAGAAATTCAAGAAAAATTTGAAAAATTATCTGCTATTATAACGACCAATCCTTCATATTCTTGTAGGGAAATACAAAGATTTAATCTTCCTTTGGATTTAATATCTGGTAAAATTTTTGAAGTCAGATAGTATATGGATATTAAGAAATTGTCACCTTGACTCTTTTTCTTATAGAGCAATTGGCTGATGAACGCCTCTTAAAATTACAATTCATTAGTCTTCGGTTTTTCATTATGTTACATTATTGCTTTCGGCTCAAAGAACAAAACATAATCTGCAGTTTACTTGTTACACTTCGCTCTCTCAAATTCTATATTCTGTTGAAACTCGTTATGACTTAAATAAAATAAGAATCTTTATTCAAAAGGATTCTTAAATAAACAATTTTCTTTTTCCATTTCTTCAATTCTTAAGAGTTGATTGTATTTTTCTGTCCTTTCGCTTCTCGCCGGTGCTCCTGTCTTTATTTGTCCTGAACCAAGACCTGCTGCAAAATCACTGATAAACGAATCATCTGTCTCTCCTGAACGATGACTCACTACAACATTATAATTGTTATTATGCGCCATGTTGAAAGCATCAACAGATTCAGTCAATGTTCCTATTTGATTTACTTTTAATAGTAGAGCATTAGCGCTGTTTTTGTCGATGCCTTCCTGAAGTCGTTTTGTGTTGGTTACAAATAAATCATCTCCTACTATCTGTATATCTGTCTTTTTTGTAAGTTCTGCAAAACCTTCAAAATCATTTTCTTCAAGAGCATCTTCTAAAGAGCAAATCGGATATGTCTTTATCAAATCAAGATAATAATCTATTAATTCCCCGGAAGTGTATTTTTTTTCTCCGACACCATATTTCTGGCTATCTTTATTATAGAATTCACTTGCTGCAGGATCCATGGCAATTTTTATATTATTTTTTCCGCCGCCGAATTCTTCAATGATTTCAACAAGCAAATCCAGAGGTTCTTCTGGACAGGTAAATGGAGGAGCATAACCTCCCTCATCACCGACATTTACTGCACTTTTGCCGTATTTGTCTTTAATTTTTGATTTTAATTCGTGATAGCATTCAACTCCTGTCTTTAGGGCATCGCTAAATGAATCCTCTCCAACAGGCATTATCATAAATTCTTGCATCTGTAATTTGCTTCCTGCATGTTTTCCTCCATTCAATACGTTCATCATTGGCACAGGCATAAGGCAATCTTTATTTTGAGAATATTTCCCAGATAGATATCTATGCAATGGAAGATTAAGTGTATCTGAAGCCGCTCTTGCACATGCAAGTGAAACGCCAAGAATTGCATTTGCGCCTAAGTTTGCTTTATTGGCAGTTCCGTCCAATTCAATCATTAATTTATCTATTTGTTCCTGATTTTCTGCATTCATTCCAATTATTTTATTAGAAATTATATTGTTGACATTATTTACTGCATTATATACGCTTTTTCCGTTGTATTTTTTTTTGTCTCCATCTCTTAACTCAACTGCTTCGTACACTCCTGTTGATGCTCCGCTGGGAACTTTTGCTCTTCCGAAACCTTTTTCGGTTTTAACTTCTACTTCTACCGTAGGATTTCCCCGGGAATCTAAAATTTGCCTTGCAAAAATATTGGTTATATTTGTTTCCATTTATTAAAAATATAGTGAACCTTATATATTTTATGGACTAAATAATGTATGGGGGATAAAATTCTTTTTTATTTGGATGCAGGATCTTATTCAAATCCATACGATTGCCTTCTTGCTTACGATAATGGATACAATAAAGTTATGCCTTATTTTAATGTAGACAAAAAAAAAGCATTGAAAATATTGCATGATGTTATTTTTGCACGAAACAAAAGAGATATCAAAAATACTGTTTTTTTTATAGGGGGATCAGATGTAAAAAAAGCAGAAGAATGCTACAACACATTAAAAGAGTTTTTATTGACTTCTAAAGTCCATCCAATTTCTCTTATTTTTGATCCAAATGGAGTATATACAACAATAGCTGCAATGTTAATAAACATGAAAAAACAAATAAAAAATCTTGAAGGAAAAAATATTCTTATTCTGGGCGGTACAGGCGCTATAGGTCAGTGCATTGCACTTATATTAGCGGAAAAAAAAGCAGTGGTTACTATCACTTCAAGAAATAGAGACAAAATTAATGATATTTTAGCTCAACTCAATAATCCAAATATAGTTGGTCTTATATGCCAGTGCGAATATGATGTATACACTTCCTGCAAAAATAAAGAAATAATACTTGTTGCAGGTCCGCCTGGTGTTACGATGATAAAAAAAGAAACAATATCGAAAATAACACCACTATTATTATATGATGTAAGTGCAATAAAACCGCTTGGAATTGAAAATTTCAATAAACGTGAAGATTTTGAAGAATTAAAAAAAAGAGCAGTGTGTGTTAATGGTGAAGAAATAGGTACTCTAAAAAACAAAATTGAGAGAAAAATTTTAAAGAATGTTCTTGAAAAGACAATGTTTTATGGAAAAGAAGAAATATTAACTTTTGCAACTCAAGAAAATTATTAGGGCAGCATAATGGTTTTGTGAATTAATTCAAATTAGATTATAAATATTTTACCCATTTTTAATCAAAAACAAACAAAAAAAAGCCAATCAAAAAACCAAAATAATACCAAATTCTATAACCAAAAGCCCATAGCTTTTGGTTTACAAAAAAACCAAAATCCACAATAAACCCAAAAACCACCCGTCGATAACGAACATAACCCTAAAACCACAATAACAAAGATTTTCATAACATCAAGAAACGATACATTTATAAGTATCAATATGTTATAAGTATATCAAATTAAATGGTGATAAATTATGGATTTTAATCAAATAATATCAAATATGCAAAACCTTGGCTTTTACGATTTCGTACTACCATGGTTATTGTTTTTGTGCATACTATATGTAATACTGTTAATGGCTCCGTTCTTACAGGACAGAGAAGTAGATAAAAAAAGAGTATCTATCTTGATTGCGGCAATACTGTCATTCTTCATAATCGCATATCCTGTCGGTGGAAGTACCTTTGGTGTCTTCCTGGTAGGTTTATTCGGAACAACCGGAATATATATCGCAGCAGCTTTAGTATTGATTATACTGCTTGGCACCTTCGGAATCAACATAAATGATCTTGGTCCAAAGAAATATATTGGATGGACAATCCTTTTGGCTATTATCATACTTTTCCTTTATGGAGGAATTACCGGTATAACAGTATCTTCAGGATTAGCATCACTACTATTCATTATAGTATTGGTACTTGGAGTAATGTACTTTATTAGTGGGTAAAACCACTAATATTTTTCTTTTTTTTATTATACAATAATACAATAAACTAATTTATTTTCATTAAAAAATTCTATTCTATATTTATTTAATCAAAATCTATAGTATTTTTCCTGTTATATTCAAACTATAAAATAACACAATAAAATCAACTTAAAGGAAGTTTATCCGCACTCCATTACAATTCTTAGCTTTCCATCAATATTTTCTGTAGATATAATTTTACAGTCAGACTGAACTTCTTCTTCTGATTGTGAAGAATCTTCTTCTGGTTCTAATTTCAAGTCGCCCCATTCAAATAGTTTTATTTGTTCGCTTTTTGCATCAACTACTGCAACAGCCCTTAAAACCATAGATGTAGAAGTGCCAGAATATACAGGAATAACATAAAAGTATCCTTCATGTATTTTCATAAACAATGGCTGAAGAGCATACCAGTCTGAATACAAGCTTATTCTTCCTCTAACATCATTTAGAGCTCTTATAGGTCCTATTAATTCCAGATTTCGGATATCATTGATTGTTACGATTCCTGATTCCCCACCAAATGCTTTTACATCAATATAATGAGTTATTGCCTTTCTATTCGCCCCCTCGGGTTCTAATTGTACAAAACCATAAATGTAATCGTTATTTTTATCATATTGAAAAAACAGATTCTGTGCCTGCTCAAATACATTTTCATGTTGAAAATGGTAATTAAGGAAGTTTTTCCAATAAGCGTATTTTGCCCACATAGTTATTCTTTTTTCTGTGTAATCTTCATCAATGAGAATTTGATTTTTTAAAAGCCATTCAGGAGCTTTTTTTTGTTTTATATCTTCAGATGAATAAAAAACGACATTTCCATCATTATCCAGCGTTACAATTCCTATCTGCTGAGTAAAAAAATGAACTATGAAGAAAGTTGGGAAATCCATTTTTACAGGAGCAAACCATGCAGGATTGCCTTCTTCATCATGTGTAAATACAGTGTCTCCATAATTGAAAAAAGGATATTTTAGCCATAATTTTATCTTAACATCATGAATTCTGCCTGTTGTTAGGAGTTGATAAATAAGAGCAATTGGATTTTTTCGTTCCTCAGAATATCTTATTGTTTCTTTTATCTTTCTCCTGTCTGCAGGATCCTGTGCATTTACTATGATATATGCAGGAGATGGATTTTTCATATTGACCAATGTTGTAGGTTCATAACACATAACCCAATAAAGCGTGTTATTTATTGGATATATTCCATCAACATCATTAGACAGTTTCCATCCGGTTTCTGTTACCATTGTTTTTGGTATTTGAAGTGCATATTCATGTGAAACCAGTCTCGTGTTTTTTATATCCGCCCATGAAATATCATTTACATCAAATGAAATCGACTCATTAAGCTGATTTATTTGCACATCTTTCATTTTGTACCATCCAACTTCCATTGGTGGCGCAAAAATAGCAGTTGCCGCAACAAGAATAAAAACCAGTATAGCGAGGAAAATCAATATTTTATCAAATTTAAAAACAACAATCTCTTTATTTCCTTTCATTAAGGAACCAGCACCTTTTATATTCAAGGTCCTCTTTAACCCAATGATTAAGATTCTTATAAATACTGCTATAAATAAACCAATTATAGGTCCTGCGGTGATAAGAGCAATACCTACAATCCATGACAAAAAAAAATAAGATGCAACTTTTTTTTTATTAAATTCAAATATAGCAACAAATCCTACAAGAAAAGCCCATAAAATATAATAGCCAAAAAAGCCCAGAGATGTAAATAATTCAACCCACATAACAACATAAAGTAGGTTAATTATAAAAACTTATTCTTATTAAATTTAAAAATATTTTAATCGACTGCTTTCAACCACCTAAAAAAGCAAGTATTTTTTGTCCAAAATACAAAAACAAAAAATAATTGAAATACAGATGCGTAATATAAAATATTATTCTCTTGAATATATTCATTCTTGAAATAGTTACGCTGTATATCAAATCAAATAAAACATCATATAACAGCGCAAGCAAAAAGCCGTATATTGCAAAAGAGAGATATTTTTCATATGGGAAAACACCTGCGATAAGAGCAATAATTAAAATAGAAAGTACTGCGATAAAAGACCATCTTTCTTTTAATTCATCAGATACCATTAGGGTTATTGTCATTGAAATAAACGCATAAACTGCTCCAATTAAAGGACCGTAAATAATTGAAAAACAAACAGTAAATATAGTGACAAGTTCCACTCCTATTTCAAAAGGACAAAATCTTTGGAAAAGACGAGATAATGCCGCCAAAATAATTGCGAAAACAAAAAACAGAAATTTAGGTATCAGAAAATATAGGACTATGCATACAACAAATAAAATAAAAATTTGTTTTTGCTTTTCTCCTTCTCTTAAAAAAGAAAGTTTTTTCTCCAACCCAGACGATTCTTCTTCTTTTTTATTGTGTGTAAACTGCGTATTCTGCTTAAGTTTAGACACAACATGAAAAAATCCCCCTCTATCTAAAGAAGAATTAGATTCAGACGATTTTTGCTTTTCTTTTTGTTTTCGATTTCCTAGAATAAATTTTGCTATTTTTTTTAAGTTTTTTCTCATATCTTGTTTTGTAATCTAAACAGGCATGCCCGTTTATATTGCATATTTTGTTCATTTGAATTTTTTAGGATTTTTTTTCTGTATTTATGCTTTTGCTGTTTCTAAAGCATTCAGTGCTATTTTAGATGCAATGTCAATACAATATTTAATTTATGAATTTTATAAGTTTAATCAGAACAGGTGCAAAAAATTATGTAAATACAATTTGACCAATTCATAAAATTTTAATTAATATAAGGAAAAAGTATTATAATTAATGCACATTTATATGCTATGAAAAAAGAAAAAAAACCAATGCTGACTGTTGATGGCATAATTATTGAAAAAGAAAAGATTCTGCTGATAAAAAGAGCAACTCAACCATATCTGAATCATTGGGCTCTTCCAGGGGGATTTGTGGAACTTAATGAAACACTTGAAGTGGCGGTTGTAAGAGAAGTAAATGAAGAAACTTGCCTTCGGACAAAAACCAATAGACTTATTGGCGCATATTCAGACCCAAAAAGAGATCCGCGCGGTCATACTGTTTCAATAGTTTATTTTATGAAAACTACAGCAGGCAGTAAACCAAAAAAGACAGATGAAGCAAAGGAAATAGAATATTTTGACTTTGATAAAATCCCTGAAAAAATAGCATTTGACCACAGGAAAATAATTAATGATGCGAAAAAGTATCTTAAAAGCAGGAATTTGTTGTAAGAATAAACTATGCTTCAGTCATTGCATTTTTTGCTTTAGAAGTAAGTTTATATGCATAAGTTCTTCCGGCTTTTTGGCGTTCAAGTAGACCGATTTTTTCGAGTCTTTTTAGAAGGTTGTTCAATGCCCTCAAAGCGTGAGTTTTGGATTTGTAAGAATTCATATTTTTGGATTTTGCTAAATCAGTGGGTGTCATCTTTCCTTTTTCATGAACAAGTTCAATTATATCTTTTTGCTTGTCTGTCAATGAATCTATTAAAGACACAACAGATACATCTTCTTTGCTTTTGCCCTCAAGAAAGGATGCATCAATTAATGTGATATTCTTCTTTATTGCTTTGTTTATGAGTTCATTGCATATCTTGATTGTTTCTCGTGGGAACCCTCCGCCATGTACATGTATTGCCTCAAGACATTCAGAAGTAAATGGATCAAGCATCATTCCGTGCGCCATAGCGATTCTTTTTTTTATTAATTCAATTGTTTCATTTTTATTCAGAGGAAGAATAGTTACATCTAAAGAAACCCTCTGCATAAATGTTTCAAGCTGTTTTAATTTTTCTTTTTTCAGGGCAGGAAGTCCGCTTAAAACAGTAGTCATGTTTTGGGTTGTATCGGTTATTGTCCTTATCCATTCAAGGGTTTCGATATTTGTCTCATGGGCTTCATCAATAAGCAAAATATTTGCCCCTTTTGAATTTCTTTCAATAAATGAACTTAAATTATACAGTGTGATTTCCTCTTTTTTAAATTGACCCGAAAGCCAGCAAATAAATGCAGTGATTATGCCTTGAGATTTCCTTCTGTTTTCCCTTATCTGGCTTTCTATTATTTTTGCAAATTCTTCCGGCTTTCTTGGCGGTTTTGAAATATAGATGTAATTTGCATCTCCTGAAGGATTCCTATGCAAATAATTCATAAGCATTGTTTTTCCGCTTCCTGTTGCTGCTGTAATTATAACATATTTTGAACTCTGCTCTATTGCTGAATGTATTTCATCGAGATATTTTTCAAACCCGACCATATATTCCGGGCGTATATCAAAAACAAATGGATTAAAAGACCAGTTAAGATTTTTAAGCCAATTTTTTAATCTTTCATCCCTCATGTTTTAAAAACATTTTTTAAATTTATAAACATATCTTATTTATGGATTCATTTATGGACTCAAAAATCAGTTCGGAAAAAATCAAAATTTATGCAATTATCTTATTTTTTGTAGGATTTGGATTTATGCTTTTCTACAATAACATTGCAGGATATGAAATAAAGCAGGTCAAAGACCTTTCTCTTTCTGATATTGGCAAAAAAGTAGAAGTGTGCGGAATAATTGAAAGCAAAAATGAAGGGGAGAATACAATGTTTTTGAAATTAAAAGAAGAAAATTCAACAAATTTCATTGATGCTGTTATTTTTCAAAAAGATCAAAATATAATTGAGTTAGAACTTTCGGATTATGATTATTCTTTATCTGAATTATCAAAAGGAAATCACATCTGCATTGAAGGCAGATATGAAAAATACAACAATGATTTTGAGATTATTGTAAAAAGAATCAGCGAGATTAAAGAATAAATTTATAGACCGTAAATATTTAAATGAGAAATCTATTTTATTTACAACAAGTAAAAATTACTACTTTTAAGCTTATTTTTGGTTTTGTGCGTATGACCAAAAATAATCCTGCGAATTTATTTTTTTTTAAAATAGTGCAGAATTTTTCCATTATAGCTAAAATATAAATTTGCGTAAAAATTTTTAGTTACAACATTAAAAGTAGTATCGAGCATAATGAAACTTTTATTGTGTTGTGTCTAAACTTTTAAACACAAGATACAATTTATACACAATGAAAAAAACAAATTTTACTAAAGCGGCATTTTTTGATATAGACGGGACCCTAATCAGGAGTCAAATAGTTATGGAATTTCCGAAATATTTAATGGAGCAAAAAATTTTCAGCAAAACAGCATATTTGAATATTCTTAAAGTAATCACAAAATATGGAATGGGTTTTTTAACCTACAGAAATGCAGGAATTCAAATTCTTGAAATTTATGCTGATGCACTTAAAGATAAAGACGAAAAAGAAATATTGCTACATTCTAAAAAATTTGCAGAAGAGCATATAAAAAAAGCATATTCTTATTCCGAGTTGCTTGTTGATTATTTGAGAGAAAATTACATACTCGTTGCAATAAGTGCATCTCCGATAGATCCTGTAAAAGAAATAACCAATTACTTTCATTTCGACAAAGTATTTGCAACAGAAAGAGAAATAAAAAACAATATTGCCACAGGAAAAATAAAAACAGATATGCTGGAAAAATGTGCAAAGAAAAATACTTTGCTGAATTTCTCAGGAAAGAATAATATTGACCTAAAAAAATCCTTTGCATTTGGAGATTCAGGCAGCGATGCAGAATTTTTATCTATTGTGGGTCATCCTATTGCACTCAATCCAAATAGAAATTTAAGAAAAATTGCATTGAAAAATAACTGGAATATGTTTACAAAAAACGAAAATATTGTTGAAAAAATAAAATTGATTGAAAGGGAAAATTAGAAATTCTTGTTGAAAAACATTCTGGCTGAGAAATTAAATTATTATATGGATAGCTCTCTCTGTTCCATCCATTCTTTTGTTTTGCCGACAACAACAATCGGTATTTTTTTCAATGCATCTATGTTTTTAGCTCCACATAAAAACATTGTAGTTCTCAACTCTTCTGCAATTTCATTTATTTTTTCAATTACAGCTTCAGGACTTTTTGTTGCGCTTTCCAGTAATGGAAGAGCGAATCCTGTGTAGGAAGCACCCAGGCGAATTAATTTTGCGCAATGTATTCCATTTCTTACCCCACCCGAAGCAATTATCGAAACTCCGCAACTATTTGCTTCTATTGTTGAAATAGTTGTCGGGATGCCCCAGTTATTAAAACACATTCCAAATTTATCTTTTCTTCTGAGTGTTTCAATTTTTGTAAAAGAAGTTCCGCAATTTCCTGCAATATCAATTAAAGAAACACCAGTATGCGCAATTTTTAGGCAATCTTCTTTTATCGTACCACATCCTGTCTCCTTTACAATAACAGGGATGTTTGAATTAAAAATGATTTTTTTTAAGATTTCAAAAGAATTTTGAAAATTTACATCACCGTCTTTCTGCAATGCTTCCTGGGCTGAATTTAGATGAATAGCAATAGCATCAGCATCAATGTCTCCGCTGAGTTCATTTATATTTTTTATGCTGTATTCTTTCTGGCAGAACTGAACCAAACCAATGTTTGAAATAAGTATTGGGATTTTTTTAGAAAATTTCTTTAAATCATAAGTGCTTTTTTGTTTTTTGTTTTCAAGCATTGCTCTTTGCGAACCCACACCAATAGGAATATTCAATTCTCCGGCAGCAATTGCAAGATTTTTGTTTATTTTTTCTCCATATTTAAAACCACCTGTCATTGCTTCAATGATAAAAGGATAATTGATTTTCTTGCCCAGAAAGTGCGTAGTTAAATCTATTTTGTTTTTGTCGATAGTTCCCATTCTATGTAGAAGAAAAATATCATCATACCAGAAAGCATTATCTGTTTCGACCTCTTTTTTTAAGCACAGATCAATATGGTCTTTTTTTCTTTGCTCAATTCCTTTCAATTTCAAAAACATATACTTTTAATTCATTTAATAATAAAAATATTTGTATTCGAAAAATATATAATGTTTATATTTCTATAATATCATGGCAAAAAGAACATCTATCCTATGTGTATTTATTATTGCAATAATGATAGCCCTCAGCGGCTGTGTTACAGAAAATACAACAACAGGAAACCAAAATGATGATATAACCACTGTACCGGATATAAAGGAACCAACAAGTGAATTAAAAAAATTTTCATCTGCTGAAGAGATCAATGAATTTTTAAAAAAATCAAGTACTGAATCGTCGTTCGGTCAACATAAGATGACTGGTATAATTGATGATTCATTGAAGGAAAGTACAGGTATGATTAGTGCTCCTGTTGGCGGTGTTGCTTCAGACTATTCTACAACAAATATACAGGTAAAAGATGTAGATGAGCCGGATTTTGTAAAAAATGACAACAAATATATCTATTTGATTTCAGAAAACAAACTTGTCATTGTTGATGCATATCCCGCGGAAAATGCAAATATTATCTCACAAACAGAGGTTAATGGCACTCCGCAAAATATTTTTATAAACAAGGACAGGCTTGTCGTATTTACACAGCATTATGATTATGAAAATATTATAGCAAAATATGATTATATTCCAAGATCAACATATACGCAAAAAACACATGCATTGATTTATGATATTTCAAATAAAGAAAACCCAGAACTCATCAAAGATTACAATCTCCAAGGCAATTATTATGAAGCCAGGATGATTGACAATTATGTTTATTTTATTGTAAAGGAAAGTACATACAATTCTTATTATTATGATTACGGCAATATTGTAGTTCCTATTGTCAGGGAATCTTCAGATACGCTTTTGACATCAGAGGTTTATTATTTTGATAATCCGGAATATAATTATAATTTCAATACAATTGTTTCATTTGACATTTTTGGCAAAGAAAATTCTCTTAATGCAAAAACATACATGCTTGGATACTCAAATAATCTGTATGTATCTAAAAACAATATTTACATAACCTACCAGAAAAATATGCCGTGGAATTACTATACGTATGCTAAAAAAGAAATATTTTTTGAAGTGATTGTGCCGATTCTTCCGACAGATGCAGCAGAAGATATAAAATCAATAGAGGGAAACAAAAATCTCAACGATTATGAAAAATGGGAAAAGATATCAGAAAGACTCGAAAAGATGTATAATGAAATGGAAGATGAAACCGCAAAAAGAGAGCTTATGACTAAAATAGCCGAAGCAGTATTGGAATATGAAACAAAAGAGCAGGCGGAAAAACAAAAAACAATCATCCATAAGATCAATATAGATAAAGGAAAGATAACCTATAAAACAAAAGGAGAAGTTCCTGGTTATTTGCTTAACCAGTTTTCCATGGATGAACATGAAAATAATTTCAGGGTTGCAACAACAACATCTTTATGGATAAGAAATAAAGGACAAGTGCAATATAATAATGTCTTTGTGCTGGATGAGGAAATGAAAGAAGAGGGAAAAATAACCGGAATTGCGCCCGATGAAAGAATCTATTCGACGCGTTTCATTGGAGACCGTCTGTATATGGTAACATTCAAAAGAATTGACCCTTTCTTTGTTATTGATTTATCCAGCCCAAAAAATCCAAAAATACTGGGAGAATTAAAAATACCGGGTTTTTCAGATTATCTTCATCCTTATGACCAGAATCATGTAATTGGCATAGGAAAAGAAACAGATTCAAATCAATGGGGTGGAACATCCATAAAGGGAGTAAAGATAGCATTGTTTGATGTTTCTGATGTAGAGAATCCAAAACAGGTAGATAAATATGAAATAGGAACTTCAGGCACAGATTCAGAAGCATTAAGAGATCACAAGGCATTTTTATTTAATAAAGAGAAAAATATTCTTGTCATTCCTATAAGAAAAGTTGAAGGAAATGATTATCGAAAAAGGAGTTATTGGTATGGAGCGTATGTACTTGGAATTACCCCCGAAGATGGAATAAGCAAAAAAGGCACAATAACCCATTCAGATTATATTCAAAGAGAAGATTATTACTATTATCAGAGTGCATATGAAGTAAGACGGTCTTTATATATGGATGATGTCCTTTATACAATTTCATCCAAGCTAATAAAGATGAATAATCTGGACAATCTCGACGAAGAAATAAATGAAATCAAACTGCCTTATAGCAAAAGTTACAGAGATTATTATTGGTAAACGAGACTGGAGGGATTCGAACCCCCGACCTTATGGTCCGAAGCCACACGCTCTAATCCACTGAGCCACAGTCCCAAATGTATAAATAACAATTGTTTTTATTTCTTTGCACTATGGCATAATTCAAAATTAACACTTTTAAATATAAGGCAACTATAAATCTATGAAATTTTTTGAGTTTGAAAAATCAACAGATTTTTGCGCAAATAAGCAAACAAGAGAAAAAATAAAAAAAGAAGTCTTGAATCAACTAAGTTGCCCATTAAAAAAACCGATTTTGATTTATGGATCCAATGGGGTCGGAAAAACTTATTTTGTACAAATGCTTGCTGAAGAATTAAATTTAGAATTATTCCAAATCAATGGATATAATTTAAGGACAAGAAAAGCAATATTAAATGCAAAACAAATTGCATCACAACAGTCGCTATTTGGAGTTAAAAAGCTGATTTTCATAGATGATGCAGAAGCGATTCCCGGAAGGCTTGCGGCAAAAACCAAAACCGAAATTGAAAGCGAAAAAGAAGATAAAAAAAAAGTAGGCAAAAGAAAAATAAAAGAGGTAAAATTAAAGAACCCCCAGAAAGAAATAGAAGAATTGATCAAAGATTCAAAATATCCTATTATTTTTTCCACAGACGATATTTCTGCAAAATTTGTAAAGATGCTTAAAAAAATGTCATCCAAATTTGAATTCAAAAAACCATCTACTGAAGAACTGACGAATTTTCTTTCAGGAGTATGCAGCGGCAATAACATAGAATGCGAGAAGAAAGCATTAAACTTTATTGCACGCATCTGTGATGGTGATGTTCGATGTGCGTTAATAGAACTCAATGTTTCCTCTTATTTGACAGCAGGCGCAATCAAATATGAAGATATTTCAAAAGACAATTTCAGAGATGCTGCATCAGACATCAAAAAATGCCTTAAGATTATATTTAGGTCAAAATCAATAGATGCTTCAAGAGAGGTTATGTCAAAAT
Organism: Candidatus Nanohalarchaeota archaeon; assembly: GCA_030632385.1. Lineage (GTDB taxonomy): Archaea > EX4484-52 > EX4484-52 > EX4484-52 > EX4484-52 > EX4484-52. The sequence goes on along the minus strand of DAOVUW010000008.1, from coordinate 3,688 downwards.
GCAATGAAGATAAGGGGACTTTTTTAGAATGGGTAAGGGAAAATATTCCTTATGAATACAGTAAAAAAACAGATGTAAAAAAGGCCTATGAAATGATTTCAAATGCTGATTTGTTTTTGGGAAGAATAAAGGCAACATATTGGAGATACTTGATTTATGCATCTGTGCTATTGTCAGCAGGTGTATGTTCTGCAAAAAAAGAAAAATATGATTTTCATTCAAATGAGTTCAGGTTTCCTTCAAAAATCGCAACTTTTGCAAGGATGAAATTTCATTCAAATAATGATGCAGAGATCATTGAAGAATTTAGGGAGCATTGTCATCTGTCAAAAAAGAAAATAAAGGATAATATGGCAGTTTATAGGTATTTATACAATCATTGAATTAAAACATAATTTCAATACCCATTTTTGATACAATGTACCTTTTCTTCTTATAACCGACAATCTCTAAGTGCATTGAACCAATTTGAGATATTAATACTTCTAATTGTCTTCTTTTCAATAATGGATTGACGAATTTTCTAAATCCTCTTAGTGACTTTTCTTTTTCTAAAATAATTTGCGACTTGTCTAAATGGAGCATTAACAGGAATTTAAAATCTTTCCATTTCCAACGATACTTTTGTTTAATTTTTCTTTCGATTCTTTTAATTGAGCGAGGATAAAAAACATACATGCCGATTACATCATCTTTTTTTTTAATAATATTTGGATTAGGCATATACAAATCATACGCTTTCCCGAAAAAAATCCATTCTCTTACACATCCATATTTTTTAAGATATTTATCTGATGCAAGTTCATCGTATTTTATAAGTCCATCGCATTTTGCCCTGCGTATCAATTTAATACCAACATTAAGATATTCTGTACTGCCTAAAAGGATACCGCAAACTACCTTATTTTGTTGTTCGCCATAAATAGCTTCTTCTCTTAGTGCATTGTAAACGGGTTTAGCCAATTTCATCATTTTTATGTTGGTAAAATCAAACATAGTCTTAATTGTATTTTAATATTTAAATATTGTTGTATATATTATGATCTTCTTGATGCCCATAAATTGAAAAAATCCATTAATGGAGGAACATAATCTTCTGTTGTTAGTACTTTTATAAAACCCGCCCCGATATTTTTAAATTCTGCTGCAATTCTTTCTTCATCCATTGCAACCTCTTTTTCATATTTTTCTGCTATTTTAGAGGCATCCACTTCTGTTATTTTAGAAGATGATATATCTTTTACTCTCATTGTACCTATATCTTTCGGTATTTTGCAGTCCATAGCATCTCTTATCATTATGCCTATGACTGCCTCAAATTTTGTGCTTGCCTGTTTTATAGAACTAATCCAGTTTCCTTCAATATTGATAAAATCAGATACTATTATTAGTAGCGTCCTGTTATCTAAAGAAGCAAAGGCATTGTTTATTGCATCTGCCATACGACAGGACCCATAATAATGATCTGGATTTGAAAGAGCACCTGCTATTTTATAATATTGAAGTTCTCCCTTTTCTGCAGGCAATATGAATTGTTTATCATTAAATATACACATACCGACAGCGGTTCTTGCTTCAGTTGCTGCGAATGCAAGAGTAGATACAGCAATTCCTGCATAGGTGGATTTAAGCATGTTTTTTGTTCCAAATAGCATAGTGTCGGATGTGTCTACTATAAAAAAAGTACCCAGATCCAGTTCCTCTTCGTATTGTTTTACATAAAGCGATCCTAATCTGACGCTTGTTTTCCAGTCAATTTTTGAAGCATCATCACTTTCAGCATATTTTCTCAAACCAAAAAATTCCATTCCACTACTGGATATCCTCTTAAATTTCAAAATAAACCTAAATGCTTCTGTTAAATGCTGTACTTTTTTTTGAGCTTCTAAAATAAGCGTTTGTTTATCTGGAACTAAAGCAGGATTTTTTTCCATATATATAAACCAGTATATAACTTATATATTTATTAATGATTGTGATTGATTGATTCGGGAAAGGAAAATATAATTTTGCGATTAAGAAAAATTCAAACTAAAATAATTCAAATCGAATTTTAGGAAATTCCTGCAATGGTTTCACCTCTTAATCTTTTAGAGTTTAGATATCTACATTATAGAAATATTAATAATGTTATTTTTATATTCAATAATAATATGAAATTTTATTTATCATCATTTAAACTTGGGAATAAATCTAAGGAATTAATTAGATTAATGCTAGATAATAAAAAAATTGGATATATCATAAATGCATGTGATTATACCAATGTTGATTTTGATAAAAGAGTTAGTTGGGAAAAAAACGACATGGAAAGTTTAAGCAATCTTGGTTTAACTGTCGAACTTATTGATTTAAAGAAATATTTTGGCAAGATAGATGAACTTAGAAGAAAAATTAATGGTTTAGGTGGTGTTTTTATTAGAGGCAGAAACACTTTTATTTTAAGACAAGCAATGAAATTAAGTGGATTTGATATAATATTTAATGAACTTTTAAAGAGAGAAGATTTTCTATATTCAGGATATAGTGCAGGAATATGTGTTCTAGCACCAAATTTTAAAGCATTACAAATTGTTGATGACCCGAAAGATAAACCCTATAAAGAACTTAAAGAGACAATATGGGATGGTCTTGGTTTTTTGGATTATATTATTCTTCCACATTATAAGTCAGAACATCCTGAATCAGCAGACATTGATAAAGAAGTTCAATACTGTCGAGACAATAATATTCTCTTTAAGACACTAAAAGATGGTGAAGTAATCATAATTGAATAAATTGCATAAAATAAGAGTCCTATAATCAAAACAATAATATGATCGAAAATTATATCTGAAAGAGTGATGCAACAATTTGGGTGGTTATAATAATTATCAAATGGAATAAATATTGAACGATAACAATACTCTCTCCCCGACATTTGTTTATCATCCAAATATGAAATTTCTGGTCCTTCCGGGCATATACATTCAAGTTTGGTGGAAGAATAAGTCATCCAACATCCAAAGACATAAACCAACATAATAAAAATAAGAGAAATTATAATCTTCTTCTTATTAGTCTTAAATATCTCTAAAAAGTTTATTGAATTTCTTCTTTCCATACATATAATTTACTTGTATTAAAATTAATAAGTCTTTGCAAGAACCCTATAATTTCCGATAATCAAAAAGTTTAAAAAAAACATATCTTATAATTAATGTAGGATAGATTGGGATGTTAGGCGCATTCTGTTACTCATGTCTATAGAGAATCGAAAACCTCATAGAAGGTACGATGTGTCTTTGCATAGGTGTTTGAACAATGAAACTTTGCCTTGTATGATACTTGTATTGATGAATCTGGTCAGACCGTGAAGGAGCAGCCATAAGTTGGTATAATTATGCATATAAGATACAGAGTGGAGGTAGAATGTCGACTGTTTAAGGCATATTTGTTCCTTTTGTGGGGACTTCCTGCACTAATACTGGAGGGCCTGTAACTCAGTGGATTAGAGTGTTTGCCTCCTAAGCAAAAAGCCATGGGTTCAAATCCCATCAGGCTCGTTGAAAGCAGGGGTAGCCAAGCGGTCAACGGCGGCAGGCTCAAGACCTGTTCCTGTAGAGGTTCAAGGGTTCGAATCCCTTCCCCTGCATTAAAGGCGAGTGAGCAAAGGAATTCACAAAGAGTGAATTCCACAGTCTTTTTT
>DAOVUW010000073.1 GCA_030632385.1 Candidatus Nanohalarchaeota archaeon | reverse complement strand
TAATTTTTGGCGTGTTTTTCAATCCATCTTCCATAGGCACTAATATTTTTCTCAAAAATGTTTCGTCTTGTGTTTCATTGTATTTTTGATAGAATTGGTTTATTTGTTCAAGACAGAAAGATTCTTCCAAATCAAAAGGTCCTGCGCGTGTACGGATTAATTTTGCCATGTGCGCACCGCATCCAAGTTTTTCTCCTATATCAGAACATAGTTTTCTCATATAAAATCCTGCTTGGACTGAAGCAATAAAAAGTACATCTTTTTTTTTGATTTCAAGAATTTTTATATCATATATTTCTCTTTCCCGCAACTGGCGTTTCACTGCACTCTTTACAGGTGGCATCTGCGTTACAATGCCAATAGTATCCATCAATGTCTTTTTTATTATTCGTTCAGCTACATCCTTGTGAATGTGCATAATGCAGGCATATTCTTTTCCCTGTTTTGATATAAGAGATGCCATTTTCGTTGCATTATTTAATGTCAATGGAAGAACACCCGATACAATTGGATCTAAAGTACCGCTGTGTCCTGCTTTTTGGAGATTAAGTATTTTTTTTGTCATTTCAACAATATCATGAGATGTAGGTCCTTTATGTTTGTTTACAACAAGGATGCTGTTTTCAATTAGGTCTTTAATTTTTCGTTTGTGCGGAATGCATCCATATTTCCAGTTTGTTTCGGCATTTGGCTTTCTCACAATCCAATTTTGATTTTTTTGCATAAAGAGAACAGAAAATTAATTTTTTAAACAATTTCTAAAATAACGCTGTATTGTAAATAAAATTCTGTTTTGCAAAGAATTTTTTTAATTAATCAGACACTATATCACAGCACAAAAGTAATACGCGTATGTGATGTGATATACTAGTAAAACACATAAAAGTCTTCAAATATCAATTTTATTATATTATTTATGTGTTTTGCTATATATTTTTATATTTGCTTTGTTATATAAATGTATGTTTGCAAAAAAAAAGCGCAAAGCACAATTGATGATTTCTTTTATTGTAGGAGTGTTCTTGTTTTTATCGGCTTGTTTTGCTGTTGCAATATTTGCAAGTGAAAATGCACCTCTTATTACAAACAACTTGTACAAGCAAAGAGATGATTTTATTTTTCTATCATTTGTGAATAGAGTTACAGGGAATATGTCGAGAGGAGATTATATAATTAATGAAACAATGGTGCATTTATCAGATTGTGATTTACTGGACATGAGCGATGCTGCATCTATTTCTAAGCACGAATTAGTTGCCAAAACATTTGGCATTGAAAAATATTCATACAACATTGACATAAGAGAATATCCTGTTGCTGTAACAACAGAAGTTAGCGGAAATGATTATATCGGCAGTTTTACTCTGGAAAATGAAATAGATGTAACGGTATCTGCTGTTGGTTCTGTCTATGATACTGTTCATCTAACTGATGGAGTAAATGCTGTTGCAAATTTAAATGAAGGAGCTAATACAGGCAATACATTCAATTATGCTTTTATTTATGTAGAGAAAATAGATGAAGAAGGACAATTTGTGATATTTAAAAAACAAATTATAAACTGCGGCAATTATCCAAATAAATATGAATTATTCAGAGAAACCAAAAAATATCTGATTTCCGAGGACAATAACATTATTATAATAAAATTGAGTTTGTGGTAAGTAAATTACTCACCAGTCTATATTGCTCAATTCATCATCTATGTTCTCTAAATCTTCATCATTTAATTCTGCGTCTATTTCATTAATTGATGCTGTATTTATTTCTATATCTTCATCACTTGTTGTGCTTGTTGTAGATGTAGGAGTTGTTGTTGTTTCGTCATCTGTATTTACACCAGTAACACCAGTGTTCTGTTCGTCATAAGTGTCTGTATTTTTGCTTGTGCATCCTGCGGATGCAAATACACTCAAGACGACTATTAAGATTAATAATTTTGCAATATTTTTTCCCATTTTTATCACCATATTTTATTATTTTATTCCTCTGTCTCAACAACAGCGTATTGTTCACCATTTGCCAGTTCATTGTCTGTTGATGGATTTTTGATTATTTTTCCGCCTGCTTTTCTTATATCTTTTGTGATTTGGACAACAAGCTTGTGCGCTTCTCTTAATTGTTCATGAACTGATTTTACAATACTCTGCGCTTCAGTCATTTTTGTTTTTATCTCTTCTTTTTGTTCTTCTGTTAGATTCAAATTATCTGTTCGTATTTCGTGGGCTTGTTTTATGAGTTGTTCTGCTTGTTTGTAATTCTCTTCAATAGTCACCATAAGTTCACTATATTTGTCTATTTTTTCATTTATGGCACTTACATTAATTCCCTCTTCATCCATTGTTGAAACAGAACGATCCATTATTTCTTCAAGATGGGTTGCTCTTTTTATAAGTCCCCATGTTTTTGCATGAATAAGTCTTGCTCTATGAATTAATTCTGCATGTTTTGTTCTTTCCTATATATTTCTGATCATTTGGGCAACTTCTTTTATTTCTTCTTTTGTTGTTGCTTCTTCTGCTTGCGTTTTTGCTGATTCTAATTCTTCAATTGCAGAGTCGATATTTGCAATGATTTCTTCTGCTCTTGTTTCATTCATTTCTTCTGTGTTTTGAATTTGATATTTTATTTTATTTAGATGAGTTATCAATCGCTCTGCACTCTTGATGACAACTTCAATTGCATGTTTCTGAATATTTTCTCTTGCTTCTTCGCATTCTGTGCTGTTAGAATTATTGCACATATTTAATCTTTCTTTTGTTTTAACGAAATTGGAATATTTATTCGTGTATTCATTATTTATTTTATGGTATTTTTCTTTTGCCAGATTATAATCTCTTTCTGACTTTATGAGTTTTTCTCTGGCTATTGTTCTTTTCTTTTCGATGGATTCTGTTTTTACTTTCACAAGTTTAAAATTATTCATTTCCCCCAGCATTTCTTCTTTATTTAATCTTAATAATTCTTCCTGTCTTGCTCTGGAAAGATACATGAATGTTTTTCTTTCTTGTTCAGATAGTGCATCTATATTTACTCTTGCAGACTGATTCCTTTGAGTATACATATTCATTTTTTCTGTTCTCCATGTTTGAGCAATTCCGGAGATTGTCGTTTTTTGGACTGCACTACTTGCAGTTACCTGTGGAGTGCCGAAGAATTTATTGCATACTACAACAGGATTTTCAACATTTTTTCCCTTTAAAAATTCAACGCAGTTAAGATCCTTTTTCATTAATCTTGCACAAGTAATTTTCGGAGTACTACTAAACTTGTTTTTCTCAAGATAAGCGATGCATATATTTGCATCATTGTTTGTTAAAGTACGACTTGTTCTAATATCGCCTACATTTACATTGGTTACTTCGACAGAACTAATTTCAACATCAGTAAGTTCATTTGTTGAACTTATCGAAATAACATCTTCAATTGCAGATGCAAAGGGCATTATAATTAATCCAAATATTATTGTTACTAAAATATATTTTGTGTTCATATTATCACTACACTTATTTATTATATATTATTGTTTATAAAGATTTTGTTTACATAACGAGAGTATTTTATATTTTTTTAAATAAAAAAAAAGAATCATAATCTATCTTGTTTTTTTTGCATATTTTTTGAATCAAAAAATCATCTGTCACTACGCATACTTTTTTCCCTCTTTTGACAAAAAACAAAGCAAGAGCGATTATGTCTAAATCAGTTCTGCTTAATTTTCCTTTGGCTTTTATTTTTTTCTCCAG
>DAOVUW010000044.1 GCA_030632385.1 Candidatus Nanohalarchaeota archaeon | reverse complement strand
TCTTTCTTTCAGTTTAACCATGTTAAGAAAGAGCAGGATGTCTTTTCTTGTGTTTAGATTTGCCTCAATATAAGGCAAATATCTAAAAAAATAGGGGTGCAATAATTTCGGGATACTACACTGCTATATTAAAGAGCAGAAAGAACAATCATGAATCAATACATAAGAAATTGAAATCAAAAAATATATAAAGTTTATGAATATATATTCATTACGTGATTAATATGCCAAATAGAGATGGAACCGGTCCTTGGGGAAATCGAGGATACCGCGGATGGCGGTGCAGAAGAGACGAATTTGTACCTGCTTATGGCAGAAGATTTGAACAGAGAGTCCCATTTGCAGAGTCAAGTTTGACTAAAGAAGATGAAAAGAAATTTTTAGAAATAGAGCTAAAGGAAATAGAAAAAGAAAAACAAGAGACGGAGCGTAGATTAAAAGAATTGGAGTGATTAAAAAAATGTACGAAAAAGTAGCATTGATTGGTTTGATTGTAAATATAATAATGGCTATTGCAAAAATTATTATTGGCGTAATTTCAAACTCTTTTGCGATTATAGCAGATGGATTGCATACAACGATGGATATAATAGCTTCCGGAATAACATATTTGGGAATAATCGCAAGCAAGAAACCTGCGGATAAAGAACATCCTTTAGGGCACTATAAAGCAGAAGTTATAGCAGGATATACAATAACAATCATCTTGTTTTTGACTGCGCTCTGGATTATTTATGAATCAATTCTTTCTTTATTTTCGCCGGAATTAATTATATTGAATTATCTTTCTTTTGGGATTGTGGTTTTTTCGATAATTATCAATGCAATCATGTCTTATGCTAAAATATATTACGGCAAAAAATACGATCTTATCAGTCTTATTTCAGATGGTGTTCACAGCAGAGCAGATGTATTGACCTCCTGTGCAGTTTTAGCAGGACTTTTCCTTTCAAAATATTTTATTTATGCTGATTCATTTATTGCTTTGCTTATGGGATTTTACATATTATCTCTATCGTTTAATCTTGGAAGAAAGGCAACAGATTCTTTACTGGATGTTTCGGCAGGAGATGATGTTGAAAACAAAATAAAGGAAATTGCAAAAAATGAAAATATAGAATTGCTGGATTTGAAAACACAAAAAAGAGGTCCTAAAATTTCTGCATATATTAATGTTGCTTTTCCCAGCAAATTTAAAGTTAACATGGCTTCAGCCGCAACAAAGAAATTTGAAAAAAACTTGTTTGATTCTATAAGCGGCATTGATTTTGTCAATATACAAATAACATCTCATGAGCTTAGTGAGAGCTATTATAAGGAACGGTTTGGAAAAATGATAGAATGGCAAAGAAAAGGAAAAATGCACGGATATGCTTTTGGTCCCGGCGGTTATTGCGTCTGTTCCAAATGTGGATATAAAATAAAGCACAAAAGAGGTGTTTCATGCAGTTCGATGAAATGCCCTAAATGCAATATTGCGCTTACAAGAAGGGAGGATAAATAATATGCCAATACCAAGAAGATGCAGAAGAGTTGGGTTTCAGCCAAGAGTAACCTATTTTAAACCAATGGGAATTCGGATGATTGATTTAAGGGAATTGGTTTTAAGCATTGATGAATTAGAGGCAGTAAGACTGAAAGATTTGCTTGGGTTGGGACAAAAAGAAGCTGCAATGAAAATGGATATTTCGCAACCGACTTTTCATCGTCTCTTGATGTCTGCAAGAAAGAAAATTGCTGATGCAATAGTAAACGGCAATGTACTTAAAATTAAAGGAGGCAATTATAATATAATGTTATCAAAAGAAGGAAACAGATTTGCATATTCTGTCACGAATTGCAGATGTTCTAAATGTGATTATGAAGAATCCAAAGAGAGAGGGATTCAATGTGCAAGTAAGAAATGCCCAAAATGTGGCAATATGATGATAAAAGGTGATTAAGGTGAAAGTAGCTGTGAGTTCAAAAGGAAAAAAAATAGACGATGATGTTGATAAACTATTCGGAAGATGCCAATGTTTTTTAATTGTCCAAATCAAAGACAAAAAAATTATAGATGTGAATCCAATCCAAAATAGCAGTTCTGAAAAAATAGGTGGTGCAGGAATTTCTGCTGCGCAGTGTATTGCGAAAGAAAATGTAGATGCTATTATAACAGGCAATATTGGTCCGAGAGCAGAAGATGTGCTCAAGCAATTTGATATTGAAAGTTATCGTGGAGATGGATGCATAAAGGATGTTTTGCAGGAATTTATAAAGGGAAATTTAAAAAAAATTAATGAACCTGCGATAAAAAGGAAAATCGTAATTCCTACAGATGAAAAAAAAGGATTAGTGGATTGTGTAGCAGAGCATTTTGGTAGATGCAATACTTATACTTTTCTTGATGAAATAGGCAATGTTGTTGAAATAATAGACAACACAAGCGAGCATAACAATGGTGTGGGACTCCCGCCTGAGCTTATGAAAAAGCACAAAGCAAATATTTTATTATGCAGAGGCATTGGTCCGCGAGCTCTTTCTTTATGCAATAAATTCAAGATTGATGTTTATGTATATCCAGCTAAAAAAGTGGAAGAATTATTTGATTTGTGGAAAAGTAATAGGATAAAAAAAGCAAATTCCAATGATGTTTGTAAGGAGCACAAAGTATGAAGATTGCAATTACAGGCGGTAAAGGGGGCGTCGGCAAATCTTTTATAGCAACTTCACTGGCAGTTGAGTTTGCAAAAAATAAAAAAACAATGCTTGTAGATGCAGATGCAGAATGCCCGAATGATCATCTTTTGCTTTCTATAAAAAGAAGAGAGAGCAACAGAGTTTATCAGTTAATGCCCAAATGGGATTTTAGTAAATGCACAAAATGTGGAAAGTGCGCTCTTGTCTGCAAACAAAATGCCATAGTTTTTGTAAAGGAAAAATATCCTGCTTTTGTGAAAGATATTTGTATCGGTTGTAGTGCTTGTATTGTGGCATGTCCACAAAATGCAATAACCAAAAGCAAGAAAGAAATAGGAATGATTTATACAGGAGAAAATTACAATATACATTTGGTCTCAGGAGAACTCAAAGTGGGAGAACTTGCTTCAGGGGAAGTAGTTGCAGAAGTGCGAAAATATTCTGAAGAGATCAATGAAAAAATAAAAGCAGACATAATGCTGATAGATTCTGCCGCAGGAATTGGCTGTCCGGTAATTGCTTCATTAGTCGGCACAGATTATATTGTTGCCGTAACAGAACCAACGCCGTCTGCTCTTCATGATTTAAAAAGAGTGCTGTATCTTGCAAATCATTTCAGGATAAAACATGGGATTCTCATAAACAAGTCTGATCTTGATGTTGGCTTTTGTTCCATAATAGAAAAATATGCAAAAGAAAATAACATTGAAATTATCGGAAAGATTCCTTATAAAAAAGAATTTATTCATGCAACAATAAAGATGAAACCTATTGTTGAGTTAAATCCAGAATATAGAGAAATGTTTAAAGAACTTATTGAGAGAATAAAAACAGAAAAATAATTTTGCGGAATGAACAATCCTACAGCAAGCTACGGGGTATCAACCTAAAGTTAAATATTTTTTAAGAGTGATTTCTATTTTGAATATTAGAAAAAAGAAAGCATATGCATGGGTGTTTTACCCCACAGCAAGCAGTGGGGAATTCTCAAGTTAAAGTTTATTAGAACCCCATTGAATTTTTTTATTTGTTATTTTGTAATATATTGCAATTGCCCACCAAAATCCAAATAAAAACAAATATATCATCAAATATAAAATAAAATCCAACTTAATTGGATTCTTCTCATTTGCGATTTTTTTTGCAATTAGAATGATAATAATTCCCATTATAAAACCCACAACAGATAAGATAACTAAAGGTCTTATTGAAAACATAAACCAGTCAAAATTGTAAGTAAATAAATTGCTAAAATCAAATCCAATATGATACCAGTTTATTATGCTTTTTGAATATTCTATTATGTTTTTAATCAATATATATGCACAGAGAGTTTCTATCATGATAATGCTGATAATACAGCTGGGCAATATAAAAACACCAAAATCACCATATTTTGGATGAAATAATTCTCTGTAGTTTATGAAATTATCCAATGCACCTTTATACCAGCGAACTCTTTGTTTCATCAAGTCAAAAAATGAAGAAGCAGGTTTTGTATATACATAAGATTCAAGAGAATTGTCTACTTGGTAGTGATGTTTTTGTATCCTCATTGCGATTTCCATATCTTCTGTTAGGTTGTTTTCATCATAACCGCCATATTTATCAAAAAACCATTTTCTGTAAACTGTGAAAGGACCGGGTGTTACATTAAGTCCATTTATGATAGAAAATGTTTTTCTCAAATATATTCCAATTATATATTCTATTTTTTGAACTTTATCGAGTATAGTTTTTGCATTATGTATTTTTAATGTAGGCGTTACTGCCATAGTAGATTCATTGTCAAAGAAGCCCATCATTTTTTTCAGCGCATGTTTATCCACTATAGAATCAGCATCAAGGCAGACAAAAAAATCTCCTTCTGCTTTTTTTAGACCTTTATTCATTGCAGAACCTTTTCCTTTGTTTTTTTGCCTGATTAACAGGATTCCTTTTTTCTTATAACCTCGGACCATTTCTGAGGTATTATCTGTTGAACCATCATCTACAACAATGATTTGAATCATATCTTTTGGCCAGTCAAGTGCCAATAAAGAGTCAAGGGTTTTTTTTATGGTTTTTTCTTCATTATAGGCAGGAACCACAATAGAGACTTTTTTGTATTTTTTTAATTTAGGACTTTCCAGATTATTTCTTGCCCCTACTAAAATTGAAAGGAAAAAAAAAGAGCACAACAATCCAAAAATTGATGCACAATACATTAAAAAGACCCCTATTTCCATCAACAATAATAATAGCAATTATTAAAAAAGATATTCTTTAAAGATTTTTTTTAGGTTGCCTTGCTGCAAATGACAAACCAATTTTATCCAATATATTTGTAAGTTTTTAAAGTCATAAGAACTATTTTTTTATGGATGGTCGTTAAAAATATTCTAACTTGTGGATAAAAGAGCAGCATAAATGTTATATAGAAAAAATATGTATAAATTAGGCAATGTGTTATGCAAAAAAAGCATAGAAAAAAAAATAAACATTCTTTACGCTGAAAGGATTTTTCTTATTCTTATTTTTTTACTTGTATTTATATTGGATTTATGGCCGGTCAGAATGTCTCATGGATGGGACGAATCAGTATATTTGCAGCATGCAGATATTTTATTTGAAGGAAAGACAAATTATAATGAATTTGCTTTTCGACCCCCTTTGCTTCCGATTTTATTTTATATGGGTTATTTTTTTAGTCATAGTGCTGTTTGTACTCATATAATTGTTGCATTTATCTGTGCCATGATACCTGTCTTTGTTTATCTTATTGCTAAAAATATATATGATACAAAAACAGCTGTCGTTTCGGTACTTCTTTTTTTATCATGTTCTTTGATTTATGAGCATTCTCATTTCCTCATTACAGACATACCTGCATTGAGTTTAACAATGATTTCTTTTTTTTTCTTAATAAGAGGGGGTCAAACCAAAAACAAAAGGCATTTTATTTTAGCTGGTTTTTTCACAGCTTTGGCAATATTGATGAAATTTACTTCTTTTTTATTAATACCAATCTTCCTGATATATATCTATTTTGAAAAAATCAGGATTGAGTATTTAAAGTCATATATTTTGTCTCTGTTGATAACTCTGTTTCCTTATTTTGCTTGGGCGCAAATAACACAGGGTTTCTTTTTAAAACCTTTTTTTTATGCAGTCGAATTTGTTTCAGATTTAAATAAGCCATTTTATTATTATGCGATTAATTTAAGTGAAACATATTCTCATTTATGTATATTGGGTCTTGTGTTGTTTTTCATATTTTCGTTTGTTTTGTTAAGAGTGAACATGAAAACAAAATCCAATGAAATACTCATTGATTTACGGATAAAGACAGGAACTTACTTTTCCAAAAAAGATATTTTTTTTATAATATGGATTTTGAGTTTTTTATGTTTATTTTCATTTGCAATTCAGCATAAGGAGATTCGTTACATTTTTCCTATAACTCTTCCTCTTCTGATATTGTCTGCAAGAGGTTATTGTAATATCTCATCTTATCTCAAAAATCACAAATATCTCTTTGTTTTTATTTTTTCACTTATGTTTCTCATATCCTTTATTAACATAGCACCAATAAAAGACAAGAACCTTAATCCATCATTTATAAATCAATGGCAAAGTGAAGAAGACATTGTTTCAGATTATATAAATAATAATTTAACAGATGCAAACTGCATATATACAAATAACAATTATCCTGTTTTTGCATATAATACAAATATAGATGTCTTTGCATTATGTTTGCATCCGAATATATTTTTTAATAGTTTTCCGGAAAACATGAAAAAAAATTGTTTGTTCATACTATATAAGAATCTTGAAACCCAACCAAAACAAGAATGGTTCGATAATAGCCTCCAGTTCAAAAAAATAAAGGAATTTGAAAACATTATTCTCTATGATTATATATATAAGAAAAAAAAATAACAAAACAAAACTCTTTTTAAGTTTTGTATAAAATTAATCTATGTCTGTTATTTCACTAAATAATTATTCTCAAATAGGTTTGTCTTCAGCAGGATTTAAGATAAAGCACTTGGGATTGTTAAAATCCAAAGGTTTTGAAGTTGCAGATGGATTTGCCATAACAGATGTTTTGTCTATATTTGCTTTTAGGCAGGATCAGGTTGATGATCTTATTTCCAATTTGACAGAACTTGAGACTGTAAAAAAAGACGATATAGAAAAAATGAAAGAGATTTCTCATAACATAACAAATATTTTTGAAAGTCTTCAAATAAATGAAAAATACAGGAATGAAATATTCAAGCATTATGAAGACGTTTTTATAGACAATGAGATAAATGGCGTTTCTGCTCAGATAAGAGATCTGATTGCTACAGGAAGAAATAAATCTGTAATAATCAGACCATCTGTATTGTATAAAAATACAGAAGAGAGTCTTAGTTATTGTTTTTCAGTATTTGATTCAAAAAAAGAAATTTGGAAAGGAGAGTTGATAGATATGATAAAGGAGGTTGTAATCTCTTATTTTTCTCCATATGCGCTTTTTTACTACCAGACGCATTCAATCATTGCGAAAGAAATCAATTTTTCCATTTTGATTCAGCAATATCTTAT
>DAOVUW010000057.1 GCA_030632385.1 Candidatus Nanohalarchaeota archaeon | reverse complement strand
AAGAATGCACAGTAAACTCAAATTGCTCTTATGACAAATACTGCGAAGATAACAAATGCATTGAAGTACAATGCGAATGCGGAGTTATTGCAGCACACAAATGCCTGCAATATGAATGCTGTTCTGATACAGATTGCCCAAAAAACAATACATGCACAGAGCATGTATGTCTAAAAAACACAATTACAGAAAATATCACAAACAATACAGGAGAACCAATAGTTTACGATTCTGTTTTAAGAAATGAAGTATTGGAATTAATCAGAGAAGCACAAAGAGCTATAACTACAGAGAAAGAAAAGAAAAATACAACTCTTGCCCAGCAAAAACTCAATGAAGCAGTATTGCTCTTTGAAGCAGAAGAATATAATAAAGCAAAACAAACAGTTTTAGAAACCATAAAACTGCTTGAAAATGCACCGTTGTTGAATACGCCAAAAGAGAAATCATATTGGTGGATAATACCATGCATTGCGATTCTTTTGTTTGCAGGATGGTTTGCATATACAAAAAGAAACCATTTATTCGCAGCAGTAAAAGATAAGCAGACCCATCAGAATACGAAGTATACTGAAAAAGAAATTGAAAATATAAATGATAAAATAAATGGTGTGTCCGGCAATTACAAAAAAGAGATTGATGAAGTAAATAAGCAGATCAAAGAAATGATGGAAGTGTTGTCTGAATTAAAGAAAAAAGGACAATTTAGTGTTGAAATGAAAAATACCTTTGAGAATCTTATGGAGGAAGTAGAACTTGTAAAAGCACTGGCAGATGGAAATTCAAAAGACACAATCGTTCAGATTGAAAAAGTGAAGAAACTAATAAAAACGATTTTGGAGATGAGAGCAGAATAATTTTGCAGTTTTAATTAATTAAAAAAAGTTATAAGAAGCGGTATTGATTTTGCTTGTTTTACAGCAACTCAATAGTATTTCTTCTTGTTATAATTATATAAAAGTTCCTTTGTTAATATAATCGTGAAGGAAATATTATGGTAATGAATAAATTAACAGAAAAATATATTTGCAAAAGAATATTGGAAGATAAACGGGAAAATGGAAGAAAATTAGAAGAGTATAGAGTTTTAGATATAAAGAAAAATGAAATTAAAAATGCACTTGGTTCATGCAGATTAAAATTAGGAGATACAGAGGTTATATGCGGCATAAAAGCAGATATAGGAACTCCGTTTCCAGATGCGCCAGATCAGGGGATTATTATGACTTCAGTAGAATTCATGCCTCTTGCTTCAAAAGAGATAGAAGCTGGGAGACCAGATGAAAGCATGGTTGAGTTAAGTAGAATAGTTGATAGAGGAATAAGAGAATCTCATTGTATTGATCTGAAAAAATTAGGCATTGTAGAAAATGAAGAAGTATGGAGAATCAGCATAGATTGTTATATAATTAACCATGATGGTGGTTTGATTGATGCATGTTCTCTTGCTGCTGCTATAGCGTTAAAATTATGTAAGATGCCTAAAAAAGAAGAAGGAGAGAAAGACAAGCCATTTCCTATGAGTGATTTTCCAATTTCAGTAACAGCCAGAAAATATAAAGATAAAATTATTCTTGATACAACTAAAGATGAAGAAGCATGTTTTGATTGCCGTATTACAACAACATTTACAAAGGACGGCAATATATGCGCTATGCAGAAAGGAGAGAATCATGGTTTTACTAAAGATGAAATAAATAAAATCCTTGATTTGGCGTCAAAAAAGCAAAAAGAAATAAGTAAGCTTGTGTCCAAATAATGTATATATAATCAAGAGCTTATTTTCTCTTAAAGTATCAAATACTATTTTTCAGATGTAATTTCATTTATCTGTTCCATCATGTCTTTTTTGCTTTTGTTGTCATAATAGCCCTGTATTTTCCCGATTAGTTTTCCATTTTTGAAAAACAACAAAGATGGAAGAATTTTTACATTATATTTTTCAAGCAATGAATTATCTTTGATTTCTACTTTTCTGTATTTTACATCCATGTCTTTGAACAAATCTTTTAGGGGGATAGAATTTACCATGCATTCAATTGAATCATCATTAAATAACTCGACTACAGATAGTTGTGTTGCTTGTAGAATCTGTATATCGAACTTTTCTTGAGGGATACAAAAAGCAGGTTTTATTGGTTGTCCCCCATAGCGATCTGTAAATAAGTCAGAAACCTTTCTTGGATCAGCATCAATTTCTGCTTTTATTTTATTATATTCTGCTTCTGATTTAGCTAATCTTATTGCACTAACAGGGCAGGCTTTCTCGCATTTTCCACAATTAATGCATTTGGAATCATCAATTCCTACTGTTTCATTTTTTTCATTCCAGTAAAGTGCGTTAGTTGGGCATACTTCTATGCCACTGCAATCTTTAGAATTGTCGCAAATTTTGAAATTTATTAGCACTGCCATAATATAATCAAATATAGATTTGAGTTATTTAAATATTGCCTGTTAAATTGATTCTAATTTATTGAGGATTAATTAATTACTGACTTGAATCATCGTATATTTTTCGTAGGTTTTGTTCAATAAGTAATATTTTCCCAGAAGTACAATAATAAATAGAAATGTTTATATTAATAAAATTATAATCAATGTATGAAATTTAATATTTTAATGTGCATACTAACTATCGTAATTGTACTTTCTGGGTGCATAGACAATAATGAACAATCCGCATATAGATATGATGAACCGCCAATACATAAATACGAACAACAGGAAAATATAGAGGTTGTATCTATACCTGCTACACCAATGGTTGCGACAGATATATCAACAAATATAAATGGGAACTACAAGAACATAGATGTTTCGGGAGATATTATACGCATAAACGGAAACTACAACGAAATAAAAATAATAAATGCAGATGTGTCTCAAATACATCTCAATGGAAACTACAATACTATATATTATCCGAAAGATGCAAGTCCTTTAATAAGAGAAAATGGTCTTGAAAATGAAGTAAAAGCCATATAATGAAGGATATATGAAAGAACAATCTCCAGTAATACAATTTGAATCATTTATGTAACCCCCATTTTTGTTTACATTTTTCATCATAAACAAAAATGAATAAGAAACAACCCACCACAAAATAAATACATAGTTGAATAAATTCCTTATTATAAAAATCTTTTCTACACATAAATGAAAAAAAGTAAGAAACCAAAACAACAACAGATATTATTAATAAACCCCATGCAACATAAATTAATATTGAATACATATATGAAGTAAATTTTTCTGATTTAGAAATCTTTTTAGGAATATTTTTCTTATTCATTTAAAATCCCTCCAATTTAGATGTAAATTACAATTAGGACAATACAGATTATCTTCATTAACAGGATAATTACATCTCGGGCATTTGCCTTTTTTTTTCTTACTCAAAAGCCAACCTAAAAGTGCAAGTCCTCCAAGAGCCAGTAAAGTATCTTTATCTTCTTTGTTCATATTTTCACTATTTTTCTACAATCCTTAATTTTGGTAACATTTATTTAAACATTATCTTTCATGGTATTTTTTCAATCTAAAGTCAGATATTCATTTTTTTCTTTTCATAGTTTAATTTAATTTATTCCTTGTTGGATTTAATTATGGATTAATTGATCGATATATTCTTGCGACTTCATCAGAATAGACAAGTTCAAATCCATCTATGTTTTCTTCGCCAATAGCTTTTTCCAATATTGTAGATGAGATGGGTTTTGGTTCTTCATTGAGTGTGATGTAGAATACTGCTGATTTTGATTCATCATCAATATGAATATAGAGATAATCTGCAGAATATTTTTTTATTATCTCTATTGGCTTGCTGGAATTTCGAGATAATAAAAGACGAGAAACATCCTGTATGATGTTGTGAGATGCACAGTTAGGGCAGTCTATTTCCTCTGGCGATTTGCCGAGGTGTTTTGATACAGTAGTGACCAGAATCTCTTTTGATGGTGCATCAAGAACAGGCTCTCTTTCAGCATAAGCACGAATGATATTTCCATAATCCCACCATGCCATAATGATTGTATCTTCGGGCGTATTGGATTTTAGCCAGTCAAGAGAAGATCTCATATTATCTGGCAAAATCTGGTCTGGATTGATTAATTCACCATCCTTAAAATATTGGATTTTTTTGACTGTGGAAGTCCTGTTGTTAAGGCTGTATTTCGTATTTATAAGAGTAAGATTATATTTTCCGCCAATGTATTCAGTACCAATTTCTTCAATTGCAACATCGGAATTTTTTATATCCTGATTAATTTTTTCTTCAATTTTTATTTCAATTGGTTCTTCCTGTTCTTTAAAACAGCCTATTGCAAAAATAATCATAATAATTGCTGTAATAGAAAATAAATATGACAAATATTTTTGTTTCATCATAGTAATAGAATTTAAATTGTTTAAATATTTTGCTTTCAAATATCAATAATCAATCCAAAGCTAGATATTCATTTTTTTCTTTTTGCATTGCATCCCTTTGGGAGTTTTCCTTGTTTGCTCTGGGTCTTTTTGTTTCCTGATCTACACGGAATGTGATATTTAATTCTTTTAGGAATTTATTAAATCCTTTGTAGAGTGATTTGGGTGCATTTGCAGAACCGTTTTTACCGCTTTTTCCGCTAAATACAATTGATTTGTCTGCGGTGTAATTTAGAAATATTATGTCATGGTCTATTACAAGAATTGATTTTTGTTCCAGTTGGGCGATATCTCTTATGATTCTGGACAATCTTACTCTTTCTTCAACGTCAAGATAAGCGCTTGGTTCATCCAAAAGATAGATGTCTGCTTTTCTCGATAAACATATTGCAATTGCAAGACGCTGCATTTCTCCTCCACTCAAAGAAGTGATTTTTCTTTGATTCATGTCTTCTATTCTCAGATGCCTTGAAATTTCTATAAAGCTTTTCATTTCAATGTCAGAAGAATACATTATGTCTTCTACTTTGCCTTCAAAACTGTTTTCGAGATATTGCGGCTTGTAAGAGATTTTGGTCTTTAATTTCAGCATGCCTTTGTCGCTTTTTTCAACTCCGGCAAGCACTTTTGCAAAGGTTGTTTTTCCAAGTGCATTTGCCCCGAAAATTCCGACAACTTCGCCATCATAAAGAGTTCCGCCTTCGCATTTTAAATCAAATCCTGTGTATTTTTTTGTAAAAGAAGGATATTTCAAAGTGACTTTTTGAGATGAGTATTTTTGGGAAGTGAAATCAAAGACCAGCGCTTTGTCGCGGAAGCGGATATTTTTGTCTTTAAGATATCCACTAAGGTAAGTATTTATCCCTTGGTTTGAGGTATAGGGATCTGAAACTGCGCCATAAACTCCCTGCTTTCCAAAATATATATGGACATAATCGCACATATAATCTACGATTGCCAAATCATGCTCGACAACAAAACAATACGCATTTTTCCCCTTTAACTTCTTTATATTTTTTGCGACATTGAGGCGATTATGGATGTCAAGATACAAAGAAGGTTCATCGAAAAAATAAACATCCCTTTCTTTGGAGAGGGTTATTGCAATAATTAATTTCTGCGCTTCGCCCCCGCTAAGATGCTTTGCTTTTTTCAAAAAAAAGTCTTTATCAATCGGTCCATTGTTTATATTTTCGAGCAGGTCAATCACTTTT
>DAOVUW010000035.1 GCA_030632385.1 Candidatus Nanohalarchaeota archaeon | reverse complement strand
TCTAAAAAAATAGAGGTGCAATAATTTTTAAGATACTACAAAGATTGTATACAATAGAAAAGGTTATATGTTTTAATTAATTATATTTAATAAAAGAGATTATGATTATTTACGGAATAGATTTTGGCGGGACGAATTTAAGGATAGGAGAAGTAAATCCAGAGACAGGGAAATTACTTAAAAAATCTTTTTCTGTTCCAATGAATACGATAAAGACAAACAATGAACTGACACAAATAATACTTTCTCAAGTTGGAAACGCTGAAAAAATAGGAATCAGTGCTGCTGGAAATGTTGATGAAAAAAATTTAATAATAAAAATGTCTCCAAATTCGAGGATAAAAGAGCATATTACATTTGGAAAGACTCTCAAGGAAAAAGGGTTTGATGTTGTTATGACTAATGATATGAAAGCAGCTGTGCAGGGAGTTGCAAGATTTGGAGAAGGAAAAAAATACAATAATGTACTGGTTGCAACATATTCATCTGGTTTTAATTGCGCAGTTACAAGAGATAAAATAAATACAACAGCAGCAGAATTGAGTCATATAATTTATAAACAAAATAGTGATTTGTTTTGTGGGTGCGGCGGAATAGGGCATTTAGATACTTATGTAAGTGGCAATGGTGCAGCATCAATGGCAAAGCAGTATTTTTTTATTACAAAACAAACTAATCATACAATAATGAAATTGTCATTGGAAGAATACAATAAGAAAAAAAACAGTAAATATACTTTGGAAGATTTAAAAAAATCAGATGTATTTGCATTGATTGTGACTTCAATAACTTCAAAGCATGTATATGGGGCTTATTCATCCAATCCAAATCAAGAGCCTCAAAAACATATCAAAAACATTCAGGTTGAAGCAATAGCAGCTTCTTTTGGAACAATGGTTTCTGCTTTCAATCCATTGGATGTAATGGTTTTGATGGGAAGCCAGACAAAGGATTGGGATATTTTATTCAAAACCGCAATAAAAAAATACGAGTCTTCTAAAACACAATACCAGTTGGCTACTTTAGAAAAACCAAAAATAATCAAGACAAATCTTTCTGATATTGGAATAATCGGAGCAGTTGCTTACTATATCATAACTAAAACATGCAAACTGTCCAATAAGTAAATATTTTTTAACTATTGATTTTATTGGAAATATGCAAAAAATCACCGGTTTTTAAATTTGATTTTTTGATAAAACCAGATTCAACTTCAAGTACATATCTGCACTTTTCTTTAGGATAGTAAACTTTCAATGTATTTATATCTAATGCAAGAGGTTTCACATTTTCAATAATATCCACTATTTTTTGATTTTCATTGATAAAAATTAAATCAAGAGAATATCTCATAAAAGCCATCCAGATAGAATGTCTTGCATTAAAATCAAACATCAATAGGGCCCTTCCTTCTTTTTTAAACATCAATCCTTTTGTAAGTTCAAATATCGTCTTTAATGGGAGAACTTTTTTTATTTTTTCATTGCAAATAATATCTGGATTATTTGAATATACACTAGCAGAATCTTCATTTTTTTTTAATGCAATTTCCAGATATTTATTTTCCATACAAATATATATAACAAAATCATATAAATTTAATTGTAGTTTTCAATCTCATTATAATTTTCTAAATAATCTTAACAATAACACGCTTCTTAATCATACACTCTGCTTTGTTTAGTCTTTGTTCAAAAAAATATAGCCTGTACTAAACAAAGCCGCAATGATGAAACTTATCGCAAAAGAATGCCATTCAAAAAAAAATACAATCATCAATAATGGCATAAGCACAACTCTGCTAAGATTAAATATTATTTCCCTGCTTACAATAAAACGAAAATAGCCGTGTTGAACTGCTAGATCATAACTCTGCGCTGACCAGGGAATATGCAGTATTTTTTCAGTTATATTTTTATATGAGTCAACTGCAATGATTTTAGTAGAGCTGTCTACAAAAATCCGACCTGTCCATGCAAAGAAATAAAGTAATGTCCCAAGATTAAGCAGTTTTATTTTATCGTATTTATCTGTAATTTTTCCCATAAAGTAAAATACAAATAATGAGACAATCATTGAAAGTGTAACGACCAATCCTGTTTTTTCTATGGTCAATAAAATCGTAATTAGAAATATAGGCCATATAACCCTACCTATTATAGATTCAACAGCATATGCAGAAAAGCTTACTAATGTACCTCTTTCTTTTTTTGAAAACATTTTATCTAAAAGACTCTTTGAATTGAATTCAATTTTTTCATAATCGTCCTTGCTAAAGAATAAAGGAATTGTTCCCAAAAGCAGTATGATTGAACCTACCACATATAAAAAAGCAAAATCATAATAATAAGTAATAATTCCTCCTGTAAGAGGAGCAATGATGTGCATGGCTATACTTATGGTTCCAATAAAAGAAATTTCTTTTCCTCTTTTTTTCCTTTCTGAATGAGTTATATAATTAATATGATACCCATAGAAATAGAATATTCTATGCCAGGACAATAGTATTGGCAATATAAAAAAAAGCCAAAGATTATTTGGGAGCAGCAGCAGCCCAATGTAATAAATAATAAGAAACGGTGCTGACAATAAGATGCTGTGTTTTACGCCCACTTTTGAAACAATTTTTGCACCGGGATATGCAAATATCACAACACATAATGAAACAAGAAAATAGAAAAAAATTACAGAATAAATAGGGTGACCTAATTTGTATAAATATATTGGAACAAAAATACTTATCAAAGCCTGACCAAAAGTCATAATAGCAACAGATATATAAAAATGGTTCAATTCCTTGTTTTTGAAAAACTGATGAACATGAATATGTGTTAATAAAGACATAAAAAAATATAATGATTTTTTTTATAAATATATTTTGTTTTTACATAACATATTGTAATTTATACACAATAAACAAAGATTTATATAATTCATATAGTATATTTAGATAGGTGCTAAAATGACAGGTGAATATCTCTGGCTTCGAAAATGTTAATGACGCGAATATAGGAGACATAGTTCCGGTCTACAAAACAATAAAAGGACTAAAATGCCCTCTGGATTTTTTTTCAAAACTTTCTGATTATGGACGAAAACCAAATTGTCTATTGTTGGAATCAGCAAGTATTTCTGCCAAATATGCGCAGTATAGTATGGGTACAGCAAATCCATGCCTTATGGTTTCAGGAGATGGCGAACGATTTGAGATTTGTTCATTGAACAATACAGGGGTACGATTTCTTGAATTTTTAAAAGGAGATTTTTCATTTTGCGATTCTGTAGAGTATTCAAAAACTAAAATCACAGGTGCATTAAAACCAACGAGAAACAAAAACATAACAGAACGCGAACGTCTAAAGCAAAAAACACATATTGATATTTTAAGAAAAATTGCATTTAAATTCAAACCGACAAAAAAAATATTGCCTTTTTATGGGGGGCTTATGGGAACAATATCTTATGATTTTATCGACCAGTTTGAAGAATTAGAGAAAAATAAAAAGGATCTTTTAAAGACTCCTGATTATGAAATGTATTTTGCAGATAATATTTTTGTTTACGACAATAAAAATAATATTACTTATTTTGTCGCAAATGCATTGATAACAGATAATAATAAGGAAGAAATTATTTTGAACTCTAAAAAAATAATCGATGAATATGTGCAAATAAATAACCAATCAACTCTTCCAAAGCCCAGATTTTTTAAGAAAAAGAAAGTCAGGATTTCAAGCGATACATCCAAAGAAGAATTTTTGGATATGACAGAAAAAATAAAACAAAATATCAGGAATGGAGATTTATTCCAGGGCGTGATTTCAAGAACATTGATGACGCCGTATAATGCTGAACCTTTGGATATTTATCGGACACTTCGCCACTTGAATCCCTCGCCATATATGTTTTTCATAAATGCAGGCAACTCGATTCTTCTTGGCGCTTCACCGGAAATGTCTTTAAGGGTTGAAGGAAATAAAGAAAAAAAAGTAGAAATCAGACCTATTGCAGGCACAAAACCAAGAGGAATAATCAATGGAAAAATAGATTTGGATTTGGATGTAAAATATGAGATTGAACTCAAACTTGACAGAAAAGAAATTGCCGAGCATGTCATGCTTATCGATCTTGCAAGAAATGATATTGCGAGAGTTTCAAAACCAGGCACCCGAAATGTCGATGAACCATTTGTGGTGGAAAAATATTCTCATGTCCAGCATCTGGTATCTAATGTCAATGGAATTCTTAAAGACGATTTAGATGCATTTCATGCATATCTTGCTTCTATGAATATGGGCACTTTAACTGGTGCGCCAAAAATAAAAGCAATGGAGATTGTAAGAAAATTAGAAAAGAACAAGCGTTGTTTATATGGTGGTGCTGTTGCCTACATTACACCACATAAAGATTTTGATTCAACAATTATTATACGATCAATACACATAAAAGATAATATTGCATATATTAGATCGGGGGCAGGAATTGTGTATGATTCTGTTCCTCAAAACGAGTTTGATGAAACTATAAAAAAAGCAAAAGCATGCTTAACTGCTATAGAAAATACAGGAGGTATAGAATATGAAAATCCTATTCATAGATAATTTCGATTCATTTACATACAATCTTGTGGATGAATTTGAAAAGAGAAATCACAATGTGATTATTTACAGGAATGATATAGGCATCAGCAATATTGATGAAGTGATAAAAAAACAAAATCCATCTCTTGTTGTTATATCTCCCGGTCCCGGGACACCAAAAGAAGCAGGAATATCTATTGAATTAATAAAAAAATATCATGATAAGATTCCTATTTTTGGTGTTTGTTTGGGGCATCAGGCAATAATTGAAGCATTCGGCGGAAAGGTAGATAGAGCAGAAGAAACTCTTCACGGTAAAACTTCATTGATTTATCACGATAATAAATCAATATATGAGGCAATAGAAAACCCTTTTAATGCCGGTCGGTATCACTCGTTATCTGCACAGGAAATTCCTAATTGTCTTGTTGTTTCATCAAAGACAGAAAAAAATATTGTTATGGGCATACGGCACAAAAAATATCCGATAGAATGTGTTCAATTTCATCCTGAATCTATTCTTACACCATCAGGAGGAAAAATAATCGATAATTTAATCAATATAATCAAAAGGTGATTCTATGATAAAAACAGCAATAAATAAACTGACAGAATATCAAAATCTGACGCAGGAAGAAACAAAAAATATATTTAACCAAATAATGGAAGGCAATACAACAAATGCGCAAATAGCTGCATTTTTAATCGCCCTTAAAATGAAGAAAGAAACTATTGCAGAGATAACGGGCGCTGTTGAAGTTATGAGAGAGAAAGCCACTCGAATCGTTGTAGAAAGAGAGATACTGGTCGATACATGCGGAACAGGTGGAGACAATACAGATACATTCAATATATCTACCTCTGCGGCATTCATTGTCGGAGGGATTGGAATTGCTGTTGCAAAGCATGGAAATAAAGGCGTTTCAAGCAAGTGCGGTTCTGCTGATGTACTTTGTGCTTTAGGAGTAAATATAAATGCCGATGCTTCAAAAACAAAAGAGTCAATAGAAAAAGCAAATAGTGGATTCGCATTTGCGCCAATTTTTCATAAAGCAATGAAGCATGTAATGACTGCAAGAGGAGAAATAGGTGTAAGAACAATATTTAATATTCTTGGTCCTATGCTGAATCCCGCAAATGCAAAATACCAGTTGATTGGAGTTTATGATCCTGATTTAACTCAAACAATAGTCTCAGTATTAAAAAATCTTGGTTCAAAAAGAGCAATGGCTGTTCACGGCTACCCGTTGGATGAACTGAGTACATGCGGAAAATCAAAAATAACACAATTAAATGATGATGGCAGCGTAAACACTTATTTTGTAAAACCAGAAGATTTTGGCATTAAACAAGCAAAATTAGAGGAACTAAAAGGAGGAAGCCCTGACGAAAATGCTAAAATAATTTTAGATATATTGAATAATAAACAGGGACCAAAATACGATATTGCTATATTAAATGCTGCTGCTGCTATTTTTGTTTCAGGCAAAGCAAAATCCATTGATGAAGGAATTCTGCTGGCAAAAAAATCCATAGAATCAGGCAATGCGCTTAGATGCCTGAAAAAATTAAAGGAGATTACAAATGAATAATATTATTGAAAAAATAGTCGAGAATAAAAAAAAAGAAGTAGAATCAAACAAAAAAAGAAATCCGTTGAATTCTTTTATTGATGAAATTAGTCCATCAAATAGGGATTTTAAAACTACCATAAAGAAAAAAGAAAAAATAAACCTCATAGCAGAACTTAAATTTTCATCGCCAAATATGAAACAAAAACTAAATTATTCCAATAAATTAGTTGCGATAAAAAAAATATCTGAACTCTACAATATGTACGCAAAGGCGATTTCTGTAATAACAGATGAAAAATATTTTGACGGCAGTTTAAATTATCTAAAGACTGTCCAACAAAATACAACCATTCCATTATTGAGAAAAGATTTTATCATAGATGTTTACCAGATATATGAAGCAAGATATTTTGGTGCCGATGCTATTTTGCTTATTGTAGGAATACTCGATAGAGAAGAATTAAATGAATTTTACAATATCGCTAAAGGGTTAAATATGGACTGTCTTTTTGAAGCGCATACAAAACAAGACATGATGAAAATATTGTCCACAGATGCAGAGATTATTGGCATAAACAACCGCAATTTAAAAAACATGAAAATTGATTTAAATACAACAATCCAACTTGCAGAAGATATTCCAAAAGATATTGTGATTGTGAGTGAGAGCGGAATAAAAAGCAAGAAAGATATTGATTTTTTAAACAATGCAAATATTGATGCAGTGCTTGTCGGGACAGCAATAATGGACAAGATTGATAAAAATATGGAGGAGAAAATAAAAGGATTATTATGAAAGCAAACATCACAATAGATGAAGCAAAAACTTTATTGCACAAATATATAAAAGAGGAATTTTTGCTGAACCATAGCAGGGAAACAGAAGTTATAATGAGAGGGCTCGCAAAGCACTTCAAAGAAGATGAAGATTTTTGGGGAATAACAGGGCTTTTGCATGATCTGGATATGGACGATATAGGAACAGATATTCAAAAACACGGGGAAAGAACATGCCAGATATTAGAGCAGGAAGGATATGAAATACCTAAAATGTTTGATGCAATAAAATCCCACACAGAAGCACTCGGACATCTGGGAATAAAAAGAAAAAACAAACTGGATTTTGCATTGTCTGCGGCAGAAAACATAACAGGCATAATTTACGCTTATGTGTTGATGAGACCAGACAAAACAATTGACGGAGTGAAAACAAAATCAATAACAAAAAAGATTAAAGACAAAACATTTGCCTCAAATGTAAATAGGGAAGCTATAAACGACATTGAAAAAACAGGACTCTCAAGAGGTGAATTTATAGAGATTGCTCTTGATTCAATGAAATCTATTGCTGAAGAAATAGGAATGTGATTTAATGACAAAAATAAAGATATGCGGAATGACAAACAAAGAAGATGCAAAAAAAGCAGTTGATTTTGGCGCAGATGCATTGGGATTTATTTTTTATGAAAAAAGTCCTCGTCACATAAGTGTGGAAAAAGCAAAGCAAATCATAAAAATACTCCCTCCTTTTGTCGCAAAGATTGGCGTTTTTGTGGACGAGGATGAAAAAAAAGTCCGCCAAATTCAGTCTTATTGCGGGCTTACTGCATTACAGTTTCACGGAAATGAAACCATAGAATATTGTTCGGGATTTAGGAATGTCATAAAATCCATTTGTGTGGCTGAGAGATTATCTGTTGAGCAAACAAAAAAATATGAACATTGCGTCTGCGCTTTTCTTTTTGATACATATTCTGCAAACAAAAAAGGAGGCACAGGACAAGCATTTGACTGGAATTTATTGAAAGAAATAAAAACAAAAAAACCTGTGATTTTGGCAGGAGGTATAAAAGCAGAAAATGTTGATATGGCAATAAGTACAGTAAAGCCATATGCAATAGATTCTGCAAGCAGTACAGAATCAGAGCCTGGGAAAAAAGATTACGATAAGATGAAAAAATTAATTGATATTGTAAAAGGATGAATTGATTATGAAAATAAATACAAAATTTGAAAAATTCGGCGGAACATTTGTGCCGGAAACGCTTATGCCTGCGCTTGAAGAACTTGAAAAAGCATATCTGGATCTGAAAGATAAAAAGGAATTCAAAGATCAACTCAATGACCTTCTTAAAAATTATGTTGGGCGTCCAACGCCATTGTATTTTGCAAAAAATCTTTCTGAAAAATATGGATGCAAAATCTACATAAAACGCGAAGATTTGCTCCACACAGGCGCTCATAAAATAAACAATACTTTGGGGCAGGGATTGCTTGCAAAACAAATGGGAAAGAAACGGCTTATTGCAGAAACCGGTGCAGGTCAGCACGGTGTTGCAACAGCAGTTATTGGCTCTCTGCTTGGAATAAAGAC
>DAOVUW010000055.1 GCA_030632385.1 Candidatus Nanohalarchaeota archaeon | reverse complement strand
GGATATCCCTGCAGAATCAATTCCTCCAATTGCATCTATATTTTCTGTCCCGATTGTATAGACAATAAGATTAAGAAACGTTTCAATTATTTTGTTCCATTTGTCAGGATAGCTCATAAGCAACCTATTGTCGCAGTATATGGGGCTTATTATTCCCGAGGAATAGACAAAAGGTTTTTTAGGCGATATTAAATCCGATTTTATTTCAAGCAAAATTTCTGCAACCTCCCTCCGGTGTTCAGAAGATATTTTTTCAATTAGTATTCCTTTTTTTTCATCCCATTTTTCCGGTTTAATTGCCCATTCCATTACAACATTATGTTCATAAAGATTTATTTTTTTCTTATTTAAAGCGGTTTTCAAAAGAATATCCAGATTTGTCAAAGAATGCATCTTTATGTTTTCTTTTTTTAGAACTAAATCAACAAACTCTAATCCCATATCAAAGACGCTAAGACAGCCGACTATTGTTGCGTTTTTTCCCTTCAAAGCTTTAATTGCTTCGGGAATTATAGTCTCTGTTGATATTATGTCATTTATCAGCAATACTCTTTTATTTTCCTCTAAAAACCCCTCTATCTGGTTTTTCCTGCCGTGTTTTTTTGAAGCATTCCTCACATATATCATAGGGATATTGAGTTTTGATGATACATATGTTGCAAAACTAATTCCCTGCGAACCAGTACCTACAATTACATCAATATTTTCTTTTTTTATATTATCTGAAATATAATTTACCATTGAATCAAATACAAATTCACGCTCATCAGGATAGGAATTCAAGACCCTGCAATCAATATATATTGGACTCATTATTCCTGAAGCATATCTAAATGGAGCAGAAGGACTCACAGCTACTGCTTCAATATCAAGCAATATTTTTGCGATTTTTTCTTCAAGAGATAGCATAGAAATATTAATGACTTGTTTTTAAAAAATTATTCGATATTTGAGAATAGAGAAGAGGCAAAAATAATAATAATTCAATAATTGCCTCGAAAAATATGGCATATAAAATCGCAGTTTTTGGCTCAGCAGCAGGATGCAATGAGGAAATAAACAACATTGTTTTTGAACTCGGGAAAACAATTGCAAAAAATAATTGTATTCTTATTACAGGAGGATGCGGCGGGATTCCACAAATAGCAGCAAAAGGAGCGGTAAGCATAGGAGGGAAGACAATTGCTTTTTCCCCGGGAAGATGCAAAGAAGAACACATCAACAAACACAGATTCCCGACAGAAGGATACAGCGACTTTGAATTTGTCCCGGAAAATTATCCTTATGCAGACAATGTTTTTGCCGCAAGAAAGTACAGGAATGTTTCAAGCTGCTTCTATTGCGATGCAGGAATTATCGTCAGTGGCAGAATCGGGACATTAAATGAATTTACGATCCTCTATGATATTGGCAAAACAATAGGTGTCTTACGAGGAACAGGTGGAATTACTTCGCTTCTTCCAGAGGTAATAAAAACTTCAAACAAGAAAACAGATGCAGAAATAATTTATGATTCAAACCCAAAATATTTAATAGAAAAAATAATCAAAGAACTTGAAAAAAAGTGATAAATATGAATCTAACTCAAAAAGAAGAGCAGGCGCGCTCTAAAATATGCTTTGTTTTAGACAACATCAAAACAATGGCAGAATTAGAAGAGACAGTAATTGAATTAAGTCCATTTGTTGGATTTTTTAAAATCGGGAAGGAAACATTTACGCGTCTTGGAATCGAATCCATAAAAACCGTTCAGAAGCACAATGCAAACATTTTTCTGGATTTAAAATATCACGACATTCCAAATACAGTTAAAGGAGCTGCCTCTGCCGCAACTGAACTTGGAGTCTATATGTTCAATGTCCATTGTCTTGGCGGGAAAGAGATGATGAGGGCAGCGGTAGAAGGAGCAAAAAGAATAGCAGAAAAACATAGCATAAAAAAACCAAAAATTATCGGCGTAACACTTCTGACATGCATAGACGAAGTTATTTTAAAGAATGAATTATTGATTGAAAAACCTTTGACCGAATATGTGCTTCATCTGGCAAAAATGGCTCAGCAGTCAGGACTCGATGGAATCGTCTGTTCTGCAAACGACATCGATTATTTGAAGCCACATTTTGACGATGAATTCATGTTTGTGACTCCCGGAATAAAAGGTGTTTCCACCTCAGCAGGAGCAGACCAGAAAAGAGTGTCAAGCCCGTCGGGCGCTGTTAAAGCAGGCTCATCAATATTGGTCATTGGGAGGGCAATTACAAATGCTAAGAGCAGGAAAGAAACAGCTTATGAAATTCTCAAAGATATAGAAGGAGCGCTTTAGTAATTGATAATACAATGGAAACAAAAGAATTCTTCAATAAAAAAAATCTCATTGCAATTGTGGGTGTTTCTTCTAATTCAGAAAAATGGGGTTGGAAAATATATAACTCCTTGAAATCATCCGGTTTCTGTGTTTATTCCATAAATCCAAAATACATGCAAATAAATGGAGATGCTTGCTACCCTGATTTAAAATCATTGCCAAAAAAACCAGATGTAGTCATAACTGTTGTTTCTCCAAAAATTACAGAACACATTGTGGAAGAATGCAAAAACCTCAAAATAAATAAAGTCTGGATGCAGCCTGGTTCAGAATCAGAAAAAGCCATTATTTTTTGTAAAAGCAATAATATTGATGTGGTCTACAATGCTTGTTTTGTTGTAGATGGGTTGAAAAATAAAGTTGATGATTAAGAAGGATTCTAAGAATTGTTGTCTCATATTAACGAAACTAAGAACTTTAACTCACATAAATATCAAAGTTGGGACAAAGTATGTTTTTTGAGTAAAGGCAGAGAAATTTATTTACAATCTTCAGGACAACTGCATTTATTTTCACCATATTTTGATTCACAGATACCATTTCCACATAGAGCACAAATTGGTGCACCACCACCATGTTCTGTTAATAATTTACATTCTTCTGGGGAAACATCAGGACCAAAAATAGATTTTAATTCATTGCAGCATTTTTCTTTCGGAGGATAATATGCTTTACCGGGTTCAGTTATGCATATCCTGTCCTCAGCAACATCAATATCTTCTTGATTATTTTGTTGTTGATTTAAAAGAAAATAACATAAACCAATCATTACAACAACAACAATTATACCAATTAAAATATATCTTTTCATACTAATATTATTATTGTTTGGCATATTATAAAAACTTTTCTAACCAAAGCACCAGGGCTTGAATTTCATTTAACATTGAAAAATATTACTGAAAGGCTTTTTTATGATATATACGGGAAGTCTTACAAAACACAGTCGGCATTTTTTTCTGCTGTGAGATAATCAAATATACTCAATATATATAAACATTAATATATATTATAAGATATGACGACAGCAAGTCAACTTTTTGAAGCGCCACCTTTTGAGATAGAGGATGCTATAAATTTTCCGTCTATTACAGATACTAATGTTACTGGCAAAATGCTAGAGGAGTATACTACTTATATTAAGTACTTTAATAAAAAAGTGACTCAGACAAAAAAAGAAGTGCATAAAACAATTATTGGACAAGAAGGGACAATTGATTATATTATGCGTGCAATTTTAGCAAATGGTCATGTACTTTTAGAAGGTGCTCCAGGAGCTGCTAAAACACTATTGATTAATTCATTCGCATTGACTGTAAGAAATGCAATATTTAAGAGAATACAATTTACTCCCGACCTGCTTCCGGCAGATGTTGTAGGTTTGACAGCATATAGTCCGGAAAAAGGATTTTATACTGTAAAAGGTCCTTGTTTTGCAAATTTTCTTCTTGCAGATGAAATTAATAGGGCGCCTCCGAAAGTGCAGAGTGCTATGCTTGAGTTGATGCAGGAGAGACAGGTTACAATCGGAAGAAAAACATTCCAGCTTCCAAAACCATTTTTAGTGCTTGCAACTGAAAATCCTGTTGAGCAAGGAGGTACTTTTCCTTTGCCTGAAGCACAGGTTGATAGATTTCTATTTAAGATCATAGTAGATTACCCACCAAAAGAAGATGAAATATATCTTGTTGAAAACAATTCCACAGTAAAATCAATGGATGAATTTAAAATTCATGAAGTTACAACCCCGGAAGATTTAGTCATAATGCAAAAAATGGTCAAGAAAATATATTTGTCTCCTGCCATAAGGCAGTATATTGTAGATATTATAATGACAACAAGAGCTCAAAGAGAGTTTCCTTATAAATACGCCAAATATCTTGCATGGGGTTCTTCTCCGCGAGCAAGCATTGCATTATTTGTCGGTTCAAAAGCAGTTGCCTTTACGCACAATCGTTCCTATGTAATTCCTGAAGATGTACGGGAAGTTTCAACAGGCATTTTAAGGCATCGTATGTTGATGAATTACGAGGGAAAAGCAAGCAATATCAACCCAGATACAATGGTGGAAGAAATAATAAGAATCGTTCCTGTACCTTGAATATAGCTTTTTATAATTAATTCTATTAAATAGATTATGTCAGGATCGCATAGCCTGGTAGTGCGCTGGTCTTGAAAACCAGTGGGTTTTCCCACGGGGGTTCAAATCCCTCTCCTGACGCTTAATATATTTTAAGTAATTGCTTTTTGGATTTACAATTGCGCATTTTTAGAAATATTTATTAAAAGACTCTACATTATAGAATGTATGAATATAACTCTAATTGGCATGGCTGGTGTCGGGAAAAGTTTTATAGGGAAAAAAGTAGCAAAAAAACTAAATTATGATTTTATTGATGTTGATGAGTTGATTGAAAAAAATACTAATCTAAAACTTCAGCAAATAATAGATAAATTTGGAGAGCGTTATTTTTTGAAGATAGAAACAAAAACAATAATGGATTTAGCAGATATAACAAATAGCGTGATATCCCCGGGAGGAAGCATTGTTTATTCAAAGTCTGCGATGAAATTTCTTAAAGAAAAATCTTTTGTTGTATATTTAGAGGATTCATTTGAAAATATAAATAAGAGGGTCAAAAATCATGAAAGGAGAGGAATTGTTGGGTTAAAAAATAAAGGCTTTGAAGTTCTTTTTAATGAAAGAAAAAGGGTGTATGAAGAATATGCTGATGTTACAATAAAAATGCGCAATTATTCAAATCCGGAAAGTATTGTGAATATTGTTGTTCGAGAATGTTTGGTGCGTGGAGATTGATAATGGGTTGTGTGTTTGAGAGATTGAATGTTATTATTTTTTTTTGGGATTAAATTGGTTGGATATAACTCAAGGGTTGAGAGAGGTTTGGCGTGGGCGAATTTGGGTGTAAGCTACGCAGTAGCTGGAACCGTAAAGTTGCCTGTTATATTCCTTTTTCTGAAAGAAAAAGTTCGAAGCCCGAAAGGCTGAGAAAGTCTGCCGTAGCCCGCCGGAATAAATAATTTCAATAGAGAATTTTTGTTATCTCTTTACACATTTATGGTCATCACATTTGTAGTCTTTTTCACACATGGCATCAAAAATACATTCTATGCAAACTTTTTTCCCGACTTCACATACTTGTTTTCCTTCAATACACCCTTCACATAATTCATCACAGTCCTTGCTGGATTCACATTCTGGAGAAATTTCACTTTCGTAAGTCAAAACCTTTTTTATATTTTTAAATGATTCAATTTCATCCATCACATCCTCTTTTGGAACCTCAACACATTTTTCTCCGTATTTCTGTTCAATAACTGCACATTCGTAAACATAAAAATAGAATGTATAATCCCCTTCAGTGTTTAATGACACTCCAGGGTCGTTTTTGGGGAAGTAATTAAATGCGGTTTCGTGATTTATCTCATTAAAATAATATGTTGATACACTTCCACTTACAGGGTCCTCTGGACCATAGTTATAACCTTGAATCATATACTCAACGCAATAAACAATCGAATGTTTTATAAACATACCAATCTATTAT
>DAOVUW010000076.1 GCA_030632385.1 Candidatus Nanohalarchaeota archaeon | reverse complement strand
GTATAAACTCCAAATCATTTATTTTTTGGTTTTTGTTTTCTTTTTTTGTTTCAAAGACAGCGTAAATAAAATCGTACTTCCCTTTCCCGCGCCTTTACTTTTTGCCCATATTTTCCCTCTATGAGCAGTAATGATTCTCTTGCTTATGGACATGCCAAGACCGCAGGATAGGTCGTGCCTGCTTGGATCGCCTCTATAGAATTCAACAAACATATTTCTGCAAACTTCTTCACTCATTCCCATTCCACTGTCTTTTATTTTTATAGTAATATAATTTTTAGTTATGCCTGAATCAAAGGTTATTGGACCACCTTCTGGGGAATATTTCATTGCATTTGAACATATATTTTGAATGACTTCCATTATCTTTGTATCATCGCAAATTACAAGAGGCATTTTTTTGACATTATTTATGAAAGAAATATTTGCTTTTTTGTATTCAAATGTATTTGCTTCAATAAATTCTTCCACTAATTTTTTTAGGTCTGTTTTTTGAAAATTAAATACAACTGTGTTTGTATCAAAACGAGCCATATTTAATGTGCTTAAAACAAGATTTTTCATATATTTTATATTTTTGTTGCATACACTGACATATTTTTTATTTTCATCTTTGAGCCTGTTCTCTAAAATAGGGAGTAATGTTATGAGTGGTGTTAACGGAGTTCTTAAATCATGGCTTAACCGGATAATAAAATCATTTTTATCCTTTAAAATCTTTTCAACTTTTTCTTTCTCCGATCTTAAGTTTTCAGTTCTTAATTCTATTTTTTCTTTTAAGACTTGATTGAATATTTTTAATTGACTTTGCGCTTCCACAAGTTGTTTGTTGACAATTTCATACATTCCTGATTTTTCCTCTGCTTCTACTGTTCTGTCAGCAAGTTCTTCTGCTTGTATTTGGAGTTCTTTTTCTTTTTCTTTTAGTATATCATTTGTTTTTTTGAAATCGACCAAAATATGCATCATTGCTTTTGTCGTTTTCTTCTCAGTTTCTACCTCTTTTTTTAATTCAACTGTTTTTTTTTCAACTTTTTTTTCCAGATTATCTGCATAATCCTGTAGTTTTTGTCGAGAGGATATTATTTGTTTTGCCATCTTCTCAAATGAATTTGCTAAAACTTCTATTTCATCATTTGTACTTATTTTAATAAATTTAGCATCAGAATCTCCATCCGCTATCTTCATTGAAGCTCTTCTTAATTCATCAATGGGTTTTGTGATTCTTCTTGAAACATACAGGCATCCAATAAATCCAATAAATAAAACCAAAATATTTGCAATCAAACTATTTCTTATTCCTGCCACATGAGTAGCATATGCCTTTTTATCTCCCGATTCAAGTTTTTCTGTTTCAAAATCGATAGCTTTATTTAATAAAAGTTCCAGTTCTTTTTGTTTTTTTTCAATGTTTGTAATTATAGGACTTAATTTTTCTTCATCTTTTTCGCTTTTTTTTATATTGACTGCATTTTTGCACAAAAAAATTAATTCTCGCGTATTTTCAATAATAATTGTTTTTTCTTTGCTATTTCCGTAAATAATTATATCATTTTCTAAATCCGCATGTATTTTTTCAAAATAATTCAAATCAACATCTTCTGTATTTATCACAATATTCTTTGTAATATATGTCAATAATATAGTATTCGTTTTGATGTGTTCTAATGCAATGTATTCCGGAACAACATTTTTATTCAATTCGTAAAATTCCACATATATTTCATTATAATCTTTTATTGTTGAGAAAACAGTAATGCACATTATAAAACTAAAAATAAGAAAAGTGCACAAAACTTTGTTTTGCAAACCAAAAAAACAAGATTTGAAATTCATACTGTATCTTTTGTATTTTTTAATACCTCGAGTTCTTTTTCGAGTTTTATCATTTTTAATTCCCTGTCAACAACAGCTTGCTTAAATAATTCCAGATCGTCTATTTTTTCCCTTAATTGTTTTTGCGTTTTTTTCCTTCCAGTAATATCTCTTGCTATGCCAATAGAATAATGGATATTTCCACTTTTGTTTTTAACAACAATTATAGAAATATCAATGTCTACTACCTCATTGTTTTTTTTTATGATCTTTGTTTCATAATGCGTTTTTATTGTTTTTTCTCTTATTTTTTCTGCTATCATATTTTCCCATTCTTTTTTTGGATATAGGATAGAGACATGTTTTTTGTACATCTCTTTTTTTGTCCTTCCGTAAATAATTTTGGCAAACTTATTGCATATAATAATAAAGCCGTCTTTGTCTACTACTGTTATTGCAACAGGTGATTTTTCAAAAATATCAAAAAGAATATCATAAGGGAGTTCTTTTTTTTCCAGTACATATTTATTTTTTTCCATATAATAAAATATACATTATCTTAAAATACTTGAGCATCTTAAATATACAGACCATATAAATATTTTCCAATACTGTAACCAAAATATTATAAAATAAAATATACCTTATTTATGATGAAAATAATTTCATTAATTTCCGGTGAATTTGATTCTCCTGTGGCAAGTTATCTTATGTATATGCAAGGGCATGAATTGGAGTTTGTGCATTTTGATTCTCGTCCTTTCAACAACCAGATGCCAATCATAAAAAGTAAAAAATCCATCGCTGCAATAAAAAAACATTGCATGCTCAAAGATTCACAAAAATTTAAATTATTTGTAATTCCTCATGATAAGTTATTGGCCGAGTTCATGAACAAATGCAGCCTCAAGAATATATATGTTTTATGGAGACGAACCATGATGCGTTGCGCCCAAAAACAAGCAAAGAGAAGAAAAGCACAGGCTCTTTTGACAGGGGATAGTCTGGGACAGGTCGCAAGTCAGACATTGGATAATATGTATTCTATAAACAAAAGCATATCTATTCCTATAATAAGACCACTTATTGGAATGAATAAAGCAACAATTATAGAGATGTCGAAAAAAATAGGAACGCATGATATTGCAATTCTTCCAAGTGTTTGTTGCAGTGTATCTCCAAAACATCCTGTTACTCACTCTAATTTAGCATTAATTGAGGCAGAAGAATCAGACATAAATATTGACGAATTTGAGGATGAAAGTATATCCCGAATGAAAACATTTTTGATTTGATGAAAATAACGCTGATATACACAATGAAAAAATTTCGAATTGTTTAAGTCGCCGTTATATTTAAATAAACCTGTTTTGATGCCAAATATGAAAGCAATTTTTGAAAGGTTATGGAAATTGGCAAAACCATAGGTGGTATTGCACAATATTGCCCAACACAGCGGTGTTGTTGCGCAAAGCAACAAAAACAACACACCTTATTCTCTTAACTCAAGTCACATCTAAACTCTCATCAAATTCCATGTTATTTGCTTAATCAAAAACTCTTTTTTGATAAATGCATCTTTTTTACAACATGCATGTTCTTTGAACATGCGCTTAAATGCCCCGATTACGC
>DAOVUW010000046.1 GCA_030632385.1 Candidatus Nanohalarchaeota archaeon | reverse complement strand
TCAATATCTCGTTCTATTAGTCTTGAACATTCTTTTTGAACTTGTCGCGAATTAAATTAGCTTGGTTTTTTTTCGATTTTTTCTTCTTCATAAATTGAATTTAAATGTTCTGCTATTGTACTTCTACCTTTATCAAATAATTTTGCAATCATTTTCTGCGACAACCAAATAGTTCCATCTAAGTATTTAACTTCAATAGAATCTTCTTTTGATTGCGCCTGAAATATTAAAAATTCTGCTGTTGAATTTCTAATAGCTAAGTTTTTCTTCATATCTCAACACCTCTTACCATTAATGATTTTTTGTATTCTTGCAATAAGTCTATATTCTTTTCTATCTTTTTAATGGTTTTGTCAATTAGGGTTGTGTGTTTGTCTATATATTTTTATCTTTTATATTATGGTATGGATAAGAAAACAAAAATCTCGATAAAAATAGGTTTAGTTCTCTTGATTTTTTATGGTTTATTTTCATATTTTAAAATTTTTGAGATTGTAAATGGGTTAAATGAATTAATACTAATATATTTTTGTTTTTATATTCTTGGTCAATACATATTATTCAACAAATTGTTCTTTCACTATGATTTTTATTCCAATCATAAAAAATTAGTAAATGGCGTAATTGCTTTGTTACCAATCATAGTACTCTTTTTCAGGGATTTGTATTTTTGTTCTTACCGTCATTGTGATGTGATAGTGGTAGTAGTTTATTTGATATATATTCTATTATTTGTTATAGGACTACTTTTAACACACATAACTATAGATATTTATGATTTTTTTATTGTCAAGACAACAAGTAAAACAAAAAGAATTATTGATATTGTTGGAATCATAATTGCCTTACGGATATTAATAAAGTTCCTTAATACAATTATGATGTTTTGGTAAAAAATTATATTGTTTAAATCCATTTTAATGACTAGGAACTCCTTTGGAACTCAAATTTTATTGAACTTAACATATAGCATTAAGAGAAGTTTTTGCGAGTTTCAATTGTCCCAAAGCAAAAATTTGGATGGAAAAACCTGCAAGGTTTTGGAATCTCTTAACGCTTTGTTATATTCCCCGAAGGGTTGATTTTTAGTACAACGATGCCGAAGGCAAAAAATCAAAGTAAAATTTCCATTTCCAATCAATCCGACCGCATGGAGACAATATTTTTAAGGGCAAGGCTTGAAGTAAAAAGTAATGTTTTTATATGTGATTGATTTATAGGATATTATGAGTGTAGACATTATTATTTTAACTATTGCGATTTTAATAATACTTTTTGAAAAAATACCTTTATTATTTAATAAAAAATCATCTTCAAAAGAAAAAAGAATATCCGTCATATTAATAATTCTTTTAATATCTTCTTTAGGACTTGTAGCATATAAAGAGTTTAAGTCCGATCAGTATTCTAAATCAAGTGGAGTGATTGATGATGACTTGAAACCAAAAATTTCAAACATTATTATAAATGTAGGTCCGGGCATTGACATTATTTCTGGAGATTTAAAAGAATTTAAACGAGAAGATAGTGGAGCTCCCCTCTTTGACGGACTTGATATTTGGATTGAAGATGATAAATTAAAGATATCTTCAACAATACGTGATGAATCTGAACAGATTATCGCAAAATTAGAAGCAAATGAATGGCAAGTAAATCCTAATAAAATATTTGATAGAAATTTTGATAATAAGGGAATTGAAGTGATTGATGATAAAGGGGATGTAATATTACAGGCAGATATTAAGGGATATGATAAATTACAGGATGGTTCTGAAGCAGTTGTTGTAAAGTTTAGAGGTGTTTTTACTCATCCAGATGGATGGAGATTTATATTGGGAGGGGATGATGGAATAAGAAACTCGTTTATGCAAACCATCTCTCCTAGTTTAAATGAAACAAGAATTCATTTTGACAAGATTTTCAAGTATCCGAGCGAATTACATCCTGGAGAAAGAATATAGTTAACAAGTATTTTGAAAGCCTTGTCCTTTCTAAGAAATGGTAATTTTATTGAATATAACAAGAGATTAAATGTACTTTATTACATATAATCTCCTAATATAATATATCATTATAACTTAATTTTCTCTTACGCTTACGAATTTTTTTCTGTAGTCTTACGCAAAATACATACAGAAAAAAACCATGAAAATCCTTCTTCTTACGAGTTATACTCGGCTTTTCAAGGTGTTTCGATGCTCACTGCGGAATTTCCTAAAAAGAAATTCCTTTGTTCACTACCGAAACATGCAGGGGGAGGGATTCGAACCCACGAAAGTCTGCACTACAGGATCTTAAGTCCTGCCCCTTTAGCCGCTCGGGTACCCCTGCGTAAAAGTTATTTGTTTACTATATTTAAAAAGAAATCATTTTTTTAAAATCATCAATTCTTTTTGAAATATCTTCTTGAGTTAAGGTCTTCAGTTTTTCAACGCCAAAGCCTTCTACGGTAAAGGAGGCAATCATGTTTCCCCATACAGTAGCCTTCTTTATTGTTTCGAAATCGACCGTGTTTTCTTTGGCAAGATAGCTCAAGAAACCACCCGCAAAGGAATCACCTGCTCCTGTTGGATCTGTTGTAGCTGTTGTGGGATAGCCGGGAGCGATGAAATAATTGTTTTTATAAAATACTATTGTCCCGTTTTCTCCTTTTTTTATCAGCACGAGTTCAGGACCTATTTCCTGCAGAATCGTTCCTGCTTTGATTAAATTCCATTCTCCGCTTAATTGTCTTGCTTCTGTATCGTTTATTGAAATCGCGTTGACTTTTTTTACGACATTTAGCAACTCTTCTTTTTTGATGTCAATCCATAGATTCATTGTGTCGAGAAGAACGAATTTTAAATCAGTCATTTGGTTTAATACAGCCAATTGCAAAGGAGGGTCTATATTTGCCAAAAACAGATAGCCTGCTTTTTTGTAATCGTCATTTATTTTCGGGTTGAAATCCTCGAAAACATTTAAATGAGTGTGCAGAGTGTATGCCTGGGCCATATCCTCTTCATATTTGCCGCCCCAGTTGAAAGTATTTCCTTTATCTTTTACAACGCCGGAAGTATCTACATTTTTTGATTTTAAAAAATCATAATGTGCATCTTCAAAATCTTCTCCCACTACGCCGACAATTCCCGGGTTTGTGCGAAGAGAAGCGGCTAAAGACGCGTAAACAGCGGAACCGCCCAATAATTTCTCTTTTTTTCCATAGGGTGTTTCAATAGAATCAAAGGCAACTGAGCCTACAATTATCATTTCCATATTTTAATTCAAATAATACATTTTTAAAACTAATTGTAAAACTAATTATATGCATCTAAAAAGATTAATAGCACCGGACAGTTATAGACAAAAAGGAAAGGAATTAAAATTTTCGATTAGTGTGAGCCCCGGGCCTCACAAGGCAGAAAACAGCATTCCTTTATCTGTGGTATTAAAAGATATTTTAAAATATGCCTCTATTACAAAAGAAGCAAAAAGAATCATTTCTAAAAGAGAAATATTGCTTGACGGGAAAGTAAGGACAAATTCTAAACTCGGCGTTGGCTTTATGGATGTTTTATCAATTCCAAAAATGGATGAATTTTACAGGGTTTCAATAAAAGACAAAAAACTAACTTTAATTCTAATCGATAAAAAAGAAGGCAATGACAAAATATGCCAGATTACAGGAAAGAAAAAAGGAAAAAAAGGAATAATACAAGTGAGTTTACATGACGGAAGAAATATACTTATTGATTCAAAAGATAAAAATGTTTCAAATTATAAACTGGGAGACAGTCTGCAAATATCTGTCCCGGAGCAGAAAATAAAAAAACACCTGCCTTTGAATAAAGATGCTTCTGTAATGATAACAGATGGTAAAAACAAAGGTCTGGTAGGAACAGTTATTGATGTTCAAACAACAAAAGGATTTAAACCACCTCTTTATGTAATAAAAACAGAAGACGAAGAACACATCACAATAAAGCCGTATGTTTTTGTAATTGGAGAAAAGAAACCTATACTTGTTGTATAATGTGATAGATATGGAAACAAAAGTTGCGAAGAAAAAAAAAATCACAGAGACTAAGAAAACTGTTAAAGATGTAAAGGACAAAACAAAAAACCCAATGAGAATGATAAAACTTGAAAAAGTTGTTTTAAACATCGGGTTAAAAGAAAGCGGAGAAGTTGTAGAAAGAGTGTACAAACTTGCAGAAAAACTAACAGGATCACAACCTGTGCGAACAAAATCAACAAGAAAAGCAAGAACATTTCGATTGAGAAAAGGTTTAGACATAGGAATAAAAGTAACACTAAGAGATGAAAAAGCAGAAAAATTCCTTACAAAAACACTTACAGGAGTTGAGAATAAACTCAAAAAATCATGTTTTGATAGCAATGGAAATGTCAGTTTTGGCATAAAAGAACATCTTGATGTTGAGGGAGAAGAATTTGATCCTACGATAGGAATTTTTGGTTTTAATGTAAATTCAACACTTTCAAGAGGTGGATATAGACTAAAACGAAGAAGATGAAAAACAGGAAAAATACCACATTCTATTAGAATATCACAAGATGAATCAATTGATTTTTTTAAAAAGAATTTTAATGTTGTAGTTGAATAAAATTGAACTTACTGTATTGACCAAAGATACAGTTCAGGATAATAAGAGGAAATGATTGATTATGTCAGAAATAAAAAATCACAAAAAACTTTTCATTCCCGGTCCAACAGAAGTCAGGAAAGAAATTTTAGAAGAGATGTCTCATCATATGATTGGACACAGAACAGAAGAGTTTAGTTCACTTTTTGGACAAATAAAACCAAAACTTCAACGATTATTTTACACACAAAATGATGTATTGGTATCGACATCATCAGGCTCTGGATTTATGGAAGCCGCAATAAGAAATTGTGTTTCAAAAAAAGTTATTAATTGTGTTTGCGGCGCTTTTTCTCAAAAATGGTATAAGATTGCTCTTTCATGCGGCAAGCAGGCATCTAAAATTGAGGTGGAATATGGAAAAGCAATAAAACCACAGATGGTTGATGAAGCATTAAAAACAGGAGAATACGATGCTGTGTGTGTAACGCATTGCGAAACATCAACAGGGGTATTTAATCCTATTGAGAAAATTTCAGAAATTGTAAAAAAATATCCCGATGTATTGTTTTTGGTGGATGCAGTCAGTTCGATGGGCGGAACAAAAATAGAAGTTGATAAATTAGGCATTGATATATGTCTTGCTTCTGTTCAAAAAGCAATGGCTCTGCCTTCAGGACTTTCAGTAGCTTCAGTGAGTCAAAAAGCGTATGAACGTGCCAAAACAATTGACTCAAGAGGGTATTATTTCGATTTGCTTGAACTTCAAAAAACCTATGAGAAAAATCAGACTCCATACACTCCTTCAATATCTCATTTATATGCTTTAAGGAAGCAGTTGGATTATATTGTAGATGAAGAGGGATTGGAAAATAGATTCAAAAGACACAGGCAAATGGCGGATTTTGTAAGAAACTGGGCAGTTGAAAACGAAATGAAAATGTTTTCTGAATTAGGATATGAGTCTGATACTGTATCGTGCATATCAAATACAAAAGGATTTGATCTTAAATCAATAAAACAGGAACTGTTAAACAAAGGTTATTTGGCAGATACAGGATACAGGACATTAAATGAAAAATTAACTCAGGAAGGCAAACCAACAACATTTAGGATTGCTCATATGGGGGACATGCAGATGACAGATATCCAAGATTATTTGAATGAAATAGAGACAATATTTAAAAGAGGTAAATGATATGAAAGTACTTATTGCAGATAAAGTATCTCAAACAGCAGTTGATTTGATAAATGCAGAAGAAGAAATGACAGCAGATGTCAAAACAGGTTTGAGCGAGGATGAAATAATAAATATAATAAAAGATTATGAAGGACTGATTGTAAGAAGTGCCACTAAAGTTACAAAAAAAATTATTGAGAGTGGGAAAAATCTTAAAATCATAGGAAGAGCAGGCGTTGGATATGATAATATAGATATTCCTGCAGCAACAAATGCAGGAATTATTGTTATGAATACACCATTTGGAAACATAAATTCTGCCGCAGAGCATACTATGGCGATGATCCTTGCATTGTCAAGGCATATACACAAAGCCCATCATTCTTTAAAGAATAGAAAAGAATGGGATAGAAAAAGATTTGTCGGTATTGAATTGAAAAATAAGACAATTGGAATTATCGGTCTTGGAAAAATCGGCAAAATTGTTGCAGGGATATGTCAGGGATTTAAGCTTAATATAATTGCATATGACCCATTTATTGATGCAGAAACAATGGAAAAAATAAACGTCAAAAAAGTTGAATTTGACGAACTTTTGAAAACATCTGATTTT
This sequence comes from Candidatus Nanohalarchaeota archaeon, assembly GCA_030632385.1. Lineage (GTDB taxonomy): Archaea > EX4484-52 > EX4484-52 > EX4484-52 > EX4484-52 > EX4484-52. The sequence goes on along the minus strand of DAOVUW010000046.1, from coordinate 616 downwards.
ATAACCGTCCATATGATTTTAACTGACAAAACAAGAAACATAATCGACAAGCCGCAGTTTGAACTTATGAAAAATAATGTTCGAATTATCAATGTTGGCAGAGGTGGACTTATAAATGAAAAAGCACTTTATGATGCAATAAATTCGAGAAAAGTAAATGGTGCAGCAATTGATGTATGGGAAAATGAACCATCCATTGAAAGTCCTTTGCTTGAGTTAGATGATGTTCTTGCAACCCCTCATTTGGGTGCATCAACAATAGAAGCACAGGAAAATGTAGCGATTGATATTGCACACCAGATGATTGACGGTTTGAAAAAAAGGATATTGATTAATGTTGTAAATAAATTATGATACCTACTTTGATGGATACAACAAAAGACGGCAAAAAAGCAAGTCCAAAACTCAAGATCGGAACAAAAAATTATCTCATTGATATAGATGGCGTCATATGCGAAGATATTCCCAATGAAGAGCCAGAGAGAATGAAAACTGCTCAGGAATTTCCCGGGGCAAAAGATAAAATAAACAAATGGTACGAGGAAGGACATATTGTCAGTTTTTTTACATCAAGAACAAATAAAGACAAAGAAACTACAATAAAATGGCTCATAGG
>DAOVUW010000048.1 GCA_030632385.1 Candidatus Nanohalarchaeota archaeon | reverse complement strand
ATATACATATTGCACAGGGACTTTTAAGGGCAATAAACATACAAAAACTTCTTGATGCAGGCATCCATTTCAAAATATTCATCGCAGACTGGCACGCATGGTTAAATAATAAAATGGACGGAGATTTGGAGAAAATAAGAAAAACAGGAGAATATTTTATAGAAGTGTGGAAATCCTGCGGTCTGGATACAGACAAAATCTCTTTTATCTGGGCAAATGACATTGTAAAAAATAAGGATTATTGGGAGCTTGTATTAAACATTGCAAGGCATTCTACAATTAACAGAACGCTTCGTTGTTCTCAGATAATGGGCAGAGGCGAAAGCATGAATCTTTCAACCGCCCAATTGTTTTATCCATGCATGCAAGCAGCGGATATTTTTTACCTGAATGCAGACATTGCACAACTGGGGATGGACCAGCGAAAAGTGAATATGCTTGCCCGGGAAGTTGCTCCCAAATTAGGGCTGAAACCCCCTGTTGCAATTCATCATCATATGCTTGCTGGATTATTACCACCAAAAGAAACAGAAAATGTCTCTGCAATAGATAAAAAAATCAACCAAAAAATGAGCAAATCAAATCCAATGAGTGCTATTTTTATGACAGATGATGAGGCGACAATCAAAAAGAAAATATCAAAAGCATATTGCCCTCTCAAACAGGTTGATGATAATCCAATTTTAGAATACTTAAAATACATTATTTTTGAAAAGCAACAGATATTCAAAATCCGCAGACCTGAAAAATACGGGGGTCTTCTTGAATTCCAAAATTATGAAGACGCAGAAAAAGATTATCTCAACGGTAATCTCCATCCTGCTGATTTAAAGCAGGGCGTTGCTGAATCATTGAATGAACTGTTAAAACCAACAAGAATGTATTTTGAGCAAAATACAAAAGCAAAAAAATTAAAGGAAGAAGTTATTAATAATATATAAATATGGCTAAAAGAAAAGTCCGGTTTCCCGATGTAATACAAGTTGTCAAAAATACAGGACATGGAGCTGGTGGCAATGCAACTGGTGGCGGTGGATTTAATCCACGAGTCCACAAACCCATGGAAGAGACAGAAGAACAAAAACTACAGGCAAGAAAAAATACAGAAGAAAAAGAAAATATATTATCAAATTCAAAAGATTACGCAACGAGAAAACTTGTAGAAAAATATTCATTTCTGTCAAAAAAGGAAATGGGAGATATGAATACTGAAATAATAAGCGCAGGCTCAGTGGGGGAAGTTAATCAGATAGAAAAGCAATTAGAGGAAGAAAAAATAAAATTTACGAATCTGGGTTCTAAAATGACTAAAATCCGACAGGAAATGCAAATAAAAGATAAAGAGCTTCATGCGAATTATAGAGATGCAATTGAGAAAAGGATGACCGACGTTGATAGTGAAATCTATAAAAGTCCATTTCCAATAGGATTTCTCATAAATCAAAGATATCCTCAAGAACATCATGAAGAAATTGCTGCACTAACACACCCCATCCATCCTAATTTTGTGGGTCCACGCACTCCAATGACAATAAATGATGTTTTGAAGTTTGAAGGAGACGCAGGCATTGAATCTAATTACCAGTATAAATTTTTTTTTGATATATATGAAGAAAACGGAGCAAAGGAAGGAAGATGGATTAAAGCAAGGATTATAAGACAAAAAGCAAGAGAAAATATATATGATAAGGACAAAATAAATTTAGAAGTAATAGATGAAAATGGAGATTTGGAGGTACAAAATTCAGGCATAAGAAACAAACGAGAGATTATAACTCCTGCAGAAATTCGTGAATATGGCTATGTATTTTTAGATAAACTAACAAAGAATGAAGAACGATTTAGATTAAGGAAATCTGAAACTACACTAAAAGACTTTACAGACAGTCATGGCACAACAACAAATCTGTCAATAAAAGATGCTCTTACCAGCACAGATAAAAGGATAAGAACAGAAGCAGAAAGAGAATACATGCAGATGGCAGATGAAAGCCATCAGGAATTGCTTGATATCCGTGGTACAACAAATGACATGCAGGATATACGAAAAAATGAATATAAAACACACAATAAAGAATTTAATGAAAAAGTAAAAACACACCATGGTCCGAACAATTTATTGGACATCAAAAAAGATTTAACCGATGGCAAACTTACCAATATGGATGATTTAAAGATCCGTGAAAATGAAATTAAAAAACACAGCAAAGCACATAACAAGGCAAAATTAATTGGTAAAATTGTTGCAGAAGGGAACTGGTTTATTGTAACATATGAAAGCTTATTTGAGGAACTTGCAGGAAGAGATCATAAATTTACAGAAAAAGCAATCATGGGAGAAGGTGGTGCAGCCAGCAGTGCTGTTCGCGGAAGCAGAAAAGTAGGGCATTGGGCAAAAAGAAATATTCCTATTGTTGGCGGAAGTATAAATCAAGGAAGAGTAAGTGGAACTGGAAGAAGACAAATCTTGCGCAAAGATGAAGAAGTAAGAAGTTGTCCGCTATGCGGAGGAGATGTCGAGGATATTGGGCGTGGAATATACAGGTGTAATCAGTGCAATGTAAGGTTTAATCGAAGTCAATTGGTCATAGACCAGAAAACACAAGAACAAGAATAAAATAATTCTTAATTTTTTTATTGTGTATAAATTAGGTAATTAACACAATACCTTATTTAAACCAAAATTATTATGTTGCGCAAAGCTTTTTTATTATAAATTTTCAAATATTTCCTTGGCTCTTTTGAATGAAATACACTTTTCTTCTATCATTTGTTCTGCTATTTTTTTGATTTGTTCTTCACCTTTAGCTCCTACAGACATTGCAATGTTTCTTGCATGCAGATTCATGTGCCCTTTTTGTATGCCTACGGTTGCAATTGCTCTCATTGAAGCAAAAATCTGGGCAAGACCAACAGATGTGAAAACTTCAGCCAGCTCTCTTGCTGTTTTTGCGCCAATTATCTTTAGATTTGCCCGCGCAGTTGGATGCACTCTTATGGCTCCGCCGATTATTCCAACAGCCATTGGCAGTTCAATAGAAATGCATAAATTACCATCTATATCTTTTTCATATTTTGTCAATGGCAGGTATTTGCCGGTAATGCTTGCCCATGAATGCGCACCAGCTTCCAGTGCTCTTGTGTCATTCCCGCATGCAAGCGCTGCTGCGACAATGCCGTTCATTATCCCTTTATTATGCGTTGCAGTTCTGTAGGCATGATTGACAGCAAATTCATGACCGATTAAAATTTTTTCAATTACATCTTCGCCAAGAAACTCTTTTTTTATTGTGGCTCTTGATCTGACAAGCCGTTCTGTTGCAAGATTTGAAATAATTCTAAAACCCATCTGACCTTCTTTTAAGAGGTCTTTTATTTTACCAGATATAGCTTCGCACATAGTGTTTACAGCATTTGCGCCCATTGCATCACAGCAATCAACAAAAAGATGAACTACAAGCAAATCTCCAAAACTTTGCGTCGGAACAATTTTTATTTCAATTTCTTTTGCTCCTCCTCCAAAACGCACAAGAATGTCCTGATCATTTGCATAATCAAGCAGTTCCTGTTTATGCTCTAAAATTATCTGCTTTGAGTGAGATATATTTTTTATTCCCGAAAACTGTATCATTCCAATCATTACTGGTCTTGTACTGTTTGTAAAAAAACCGCCTGACTCCCTTATTATCTTTGCGCTATTTGATGCCGCAGCAACAACAGATGGCTCTTCTGTTACCATAGGGACAAGATAATCTTTATTGTTTATCAAAAAATTACATGCGATTCCAATAGGAAGTTCGTAAGTACCAATTACATTTTCAATCATATTATTAGCAATTTCCATTGGAAGAGAACCGTTTTTATTTATTGTTTCTGTTTCTTCACTGCTCAAATCAGCAAACTGAGCTACTATTTTCAATCGTTCTTCTACAGGCAATTTATAAAAGCCAGATAATTTTGATGTTTTTTCCATACGAAATATAGCCGTACAATTTTATAAAATTAAAATTTCCTATTTTTAACATAATATAGCTATAATTAAATTGAAGAAAAGCATAGAATCAGAAACACTAATCAATCCTGCCAAAAATTATTTAAACATTAATAACATATATCCCTATGACTCCTGAAAACACATTGGTTATTCTATTGCTTTTGCTAGTTATTTTACTTTATACTTATATTAAACAGCCGTGGAGAAAAGGATAGTTATATGTAAAAGAAAACGGAAAATTAATGAAAGGGAGGAGTTATTCGCCCAATAAATATGCTTCTAGAAAAAAAGGAGAATATAGAATACAAGAAGATAAACAAAACAGACCTGTTGAAGATTCAAAAGAACAAAACAATGAAGAAGGTCCTTCTAAATTCGATTTTTTGTTTAAAAAGGAAAAAGAAGAGTAATTTTAATCATGATATTAAATAAATTTGAAAATAATAATAAATGTGGTAATTTAAAATGACAGAAAAAACATCCGATGAATTTTTAGAACAATTTTCAACTTCCCGAAATGGTCTGAGCCAGACCGAAGCAGAAAGACGCCTAAAATATTATGGTCCAAATGAATTAAGAAAAGAAAAGAAAATAACTGCTCTTTCTATATTTTTAAGCCAGTTTAAAAACGCACTTATTATTCTTCTGCTTTTTGCCTCCATCTTATCCTTATTTTTGGGTGAAAAATTAGAATCATTTGCAATGTTTTTCATCATATTTTTGACTGCCACACTGGGCTTTATGCAGGAATATCGCGCTGAAAAAGCAATAGAAGCACTAAAAAAAGCAACAGCGCCATTGGCAGTAGTATACCGCAACGGGATATTAAAGAAAATACATTCAAGAGAGGTTGTTGTTGGAGATATTATTTATCTTGAATCAGGGGATGTTGTATGTGCAGATTGCAAAGTAATAGAATTATCCAACCTGCAGATAGATGAATCTTCCCTTACAGGAGAATCTGTTCCTAATAAAAAAATAATTGATTTTTCTTCCCAAAAAAAAGAAAGCCTTGCTTTTATGAATACAATCGTAACAGCAGGCAAAGGAAGAGCAGTAGTTACTGCAATAGGCATGAACACTAAAATGGGAGAAATTGCAGAGGTTATACAGAAAACAGAAGAAACAAAAACACCACTCCAAATAAAATTTGAGGAAATGGGTCGCCAAATAGGCATTATGGCCATAATATTAATTTCTTCGATCTCTTTATTGAGCTACATCAGAGGCACATCTTCATTTGAAGAAATTATACTCTTTGCCCTGACATTGACTGTTGCTACTGTTCCGGCTTCTCTTCCTGTTGTAGTCACCGTCGGTCTGTCTATGGGTGCAAAGCAGCTTTCTAAAAAAAATATGCTCATTAAAAAATTGACTGCTGCTGAGAGTTTAGGTTCAACTACATTTATATGCTCTGATAAAACAGGCACACTTACAAAAAATCAGATGACAATAACAGATATATATACTGCGGAAAAGATAATTAATGTAAGTGGAAGAGGATACGAACCAAAAGGAGATTTTTTTTCAGGCGATGAAAAACTAAAACCAGAGGAATTAGAATTATTATTAAGAATTGGTTATCTGTGCAACAATGCAAAATTAACAAATGAAAAAGGCAAATACTCCATCATAGGCGACCCAACAGAAGGTTCTTTAGTTGTATTAGGAGAAAAAGGAGGAATTGCTGATAAAAAAATAAGAGAGGATTTTGAATATATAGAGGAACTCCCCTTTGATTCTGATCGGAAAACAATGTCTGTAATTTTTCAAAATAAGCTAGAAAATAAAAAAGAAGCTTATGTAAAAGGCGCCCCCGATTTATTGATAAATTTGTGCGACCGCATAAGGGAAGGCGGAAAATTAAGAAAAATTACAGAAAAAGACAAAGAAAGAATTTTAAAAGCAAATGATGATTTTGCAAAAAAAGCATTGAGAGTGCTTGGGCTTGCATACAAAGAAGTTGACGATTCAGAAGAATACACAATTGAAAAAATAGAAAAAAATCTTATTTTTGTCGGCCTTGTCGGAATGATAGATCCTCCGAGAGATGGCGTAAAAAAATCTATTGAACAATGTAGGACTGCCGGCATAAATTTAATGATTATTACCGGAGACTTCCCGACAACCGCAAAAACAATAGCTGAGCAGATTGGCTTATTTAGTAAAGAAGATTTAATGATTACAGGAGAAGAACTTGAAAAAATGTCCGATGAAGAATTTGAAAGCAAAATAGAAAAAATAAGAATAGTTGCAAGATCTCAGGCAATCCAAAAAATGCGCATTGTCGAGGCTCTTCAAAAGAAAGGTCATATTGTCGCAATGACAGGAGACGGAGTAAATGACGCCCCTGCACTTAAAAAAGCAGACATTGGTGTCGCTATGGGCATAACCGGAACTGAAGTTTCAAAAGAAGTTTCAAAAGCAATACTGGTAGATGATAATTTTTCAACAATTGTAAATGCAGTAAAAGAAGGAAGAAACATATATGATAAAATGATAAAATCCGCAAGATATCTTCTCTCATGCAATGCAGGGGAGATAATGTCAATGCTTATCGCCATTCTGCTGAACTTTCCCCTTCCATTAATTCCTTTGCAGATTTGATTGATGAATCT
>DAOVUW010000086.1 GCA_030632385.1 Candidatus Nanohalarchaeota archaeon | reverse complement strand
GTAGTAAGTTGTGTAAGAAACTTTTATTGTATAAAAAATTCTTACGCAATTTATCCTTTTTATACAATGAAACAATTTATAATTTGTATCTTAAAATTGCGATAAGTCCGCCCATTTCATATAGTCTTTCTCCTGCTTCATGATGAGAAGCAATGATATAGATACCCGAATGTATTTTTTTTGCTTTTTCCACGATTTTTTCTATATCTCTATCATTGAGCATTTTGTCGGATATTAGGAGTGTTTCTGTTGCTTTTTCTTCAATTGCGCGCAGAACCTGTTCTTTTCCGTAAGTCACCAGATTCGGCGTCTTTGCAAGGAGATTAAATGCCCCTTGGACCTGTTTTGTCTGTTCGCCCAATATTGTGTTGTTTATTACTCTATCAAGGATGCCGCGGCTTATGATTTCATTTAACCCGCTCTTTCCAACAGTGCTTGTCACATCGACGATTGTATTTTTCAATAATTTTCCCATGAATTTTCTTTTTTTTGTTTTTATGAATTTATAAAAATCTGCCGGAGCAAAACCCGGTCCTGCAATAATTAAATTATTGGCTTCTTCAATATGCTCTTTAAAAGCATCAAAAACATCTTCAAAATATTTTGCATCATCTAGATGAACATATCCTTTTCCTGCATTTTCCTTTCTTATATGGCATATTTGGGTAATTCTTTTTTCCCCGCCTTTTGCAATGATTGCACTTCTCTCATCTATGTTTGCGATAAGTAAAATTATGCTTCTTTCGCTTCTGCTTTGTTTTAATTCCTCTAATTCAAGGACACTCCATTTTTTTCCTATCCTGAATATGTCATTTGGTTTTATATGGATTGTGTGGTGTCCTTTTTGGACAATGTCTTTTGCTTCAATTATTTTCCCGCCCAAATTCAATATATCTCCTTCTTGGGACAATCCTATTCTTTCAACATCTATTTTCAAAAAAACAGGAATTTTTTTCTTTTTAGAGGTTTTTTGCTCTGTCCTGAATGTTTTTGCGCCGATTAAATCTCCTTGCTTTATTATCCTGCAAAGTGCATATAAATCCTCTGTGCTTTCTGGCTTAATGATGCTGTCTTTTTTTTTGTCCAGTTTTATTATTTTCATATTACAATATAATATCTAGAACATACAATATTAAATATTCTGATTGCTGGTATTTTTTTAATGAAAATAAACAGTCCATATGTAATTATATATTTTGAGTTGAACAAAACAAAGACAATTTATCGCCAATAGATTCTTGTTACTTACCGCGAACTTTTACATTTATTTCATTTGAGTCAAAATAATAATCATAATCTATTGTTATTTTAAGTGTGCTTTCTTTTTTCGTTTTTGTATTAACATCACATAAAACATCTATTTCTTTGGATTTTCCTTTCTTTAAATATATGTCTGGATCAAGGGTGTCTTCTAAATAGCAATCTGCACTATCAAAAGTTACTTTATTTATCTTGCTTACAAGAGTATTAACATTTCCACTTGGATTCAATATATCAGCGCAATTGTTTTCTAAAATAGAAGTACCTCCTCCGATATTTGCAATTTTTAATTTAAGACTAATTTGCCCATTTGTGAATACAATTTGGGGTTGTTTTGAAATAACAGTTATATGAAAAGGACCATCTGTAGTTTCTGATGTTACAGGATATTGCCTGAATTTATTTTGTTCATTTAAAATAAGAAATTCATCTTCGGATATTGTTTCTACTTTGATTGTAGAAGCGGTTTGATAAGTGTAGCAAATTCGTGCTACAATATTATATGTGTAAATAAGATCTTTTTCAAGTTCTTTTGTATTTTCTAAGATAAGAGAAATCTTCTTTTTTTGAAGAGGAATATTTTCTTCTTTATTTTGCGCCCTTATCTTTGTAAATGCAACAGGTGTGTCCAAAGAAATACCGGCAATTCCGGTACTGCCCACAATATCCCATTCTTCGTCATTCAATCCGAAAAAAACAACATTTACATCATCTGCATCAAAAGTTCCTGTATTTTTTAGAACAAGAGAAACTGTTGTTTTCATATTATCATCAATGCTTGTTGGATTAACTTTAAATGAATCCAGTT
>DAOVUW010000030.1 GCA_030632385.1 Candidatus Nanohalarchaeota archaeon | reverse complement strand
GCCTAATTTTTCTTTTTGTTCCTGTGTGTAATGATAATATGTTATAAAACTTACAGGGCAATAATAAGATTCAAATGCCTTAAATACGGTCCATCCATCTTTTTTTGCTTCAAAAAAAACAGATATTGCCATTCCAGAAGTTCCGCCCACAGGAGTAGTCGGGTTCATAAGATAATCTTTTTGATTATCTGGCGCAGCAAAAACGCATTTTCCAAGATTTTTTCCTGCAAAATTAAGAGGATTGGCTGCATCAGAGTTTGCCTCCATGTTTTCATCAGCAAGAATGAATTTCGCCATACTAATTTTTTTTTCTTAGTTTGTCAACTTCTTGTAACATAGTACATGCCTCCAAACATAAAAAGTATAAAAAACATCGTGATAATTGTATCTTCGATTTCTATTCTCCAATAATTTCCTAAAATATGCATAGATACGATTAATGCTAATAAAACACCGATTATGAAAAATATATATTTATTGTCTCTTACCAGAGAAATTGTATCTACTCCTATTATCCCACAAAAAACCCATGCTATTAAAATGAAAACGAGACCCATTGCCATTATGCCAAATGATCGTGTCAGAAAAACAGCAAATGAAAGTCCAAAACTCGTAAAATTGACTATGAACAATGATATTGCAAGAGAAAGCGTTATATTTTGGCTATCTTCAACAAAAAGGCTCGTTTTCTTAAAGACAATATAAAGCAGTGTGAAAAATAAAATCCACGGGAGCAATAATTCAAAAAAACCAACATCTGCAAGATTGCCAAGGAATAATTCTGATATATTTGTCATATTTATCTATTTTTAACTACCTCCATTTATTTCTTTTTTTATCTTATTGAATGAATTGATTATATTTTTTCTCGGAATCCCACCAGATGGTTTGAATTTTTTGTTGTATTTAAATGAAGTTTGAGGACTATTTGTATTTTTATTTCTAAATACAATAATAGATAAGATTATAAGAATAAAAACAGCAGCAATTTTTAAATTCATCGAATTTGTATTGTCCTCAAAAGGATTAGTTATTTTTGATGCAAAGCCAGTTATAGATATTTTTGGAATAAAAGAACTGTATTCTTGATCTTTTTCATCTGTATTTTGGATTGCTTCATTGCTCTCTAATTGTGCTTCTGTTATCTGTATTGTATTTTCTTCTAGGGTGTCCTCTTTTGAATCTACATTTAAGGGAAGCATCATGCTTTCAGATATTGTTTTTTCTTCTGACTCTATTGTCAGTCCGCATGAATAAACTGTTTTGCATCCGTAAAGTTCGCATAACTCGTTTTTTAATTCAATAAAAAATGTAATTTTTTCTTCTGTGCCTGTACTTAATCTATCCAAAGTTTTTGGATAATAATTGTAATCGTCCTTTTCGCTTAATCCATCGCATTCAATATCTATTCTGATGTCATTTAAAGTAAGATCTCCATTATTTCTGATGATAAAATCCAGATTTGTTTTCTGGTCAGGGGTTATTTTAAGAGAATCAGATGAAGGAAGCACTACTTCCATATCTGGTTTTTGCAATACCTCAAATGTTGTTGATTCATTTTTGCTTGGGAAAAAAGGAATTTTATCAGCATAATAATACATCCTGTAAATTCCGCTTTTCTCAGGCGCTTCAAATATTGTCTCAAAGCTGCCATCCTCGTTTGTCTCGATTTTGCCGGCTATTTGTGTATTTTTTCTATACTAATGGACTGTTGCTTTATCCAGCACTTTACTTTCCATATCCAAAACCATTCCTTCAAATACCATGTCTTCCAGAGAAAGATAATTTTTGTTCAATTTATTTAATTCTATTTTAAGAGAATCTATTGAAGAAATGATAAAACTCCCCAAGCCAGTTGATTGAATAATCACAAAATCGCTGTTTATGTTTTTTGTAATATCACTGATTTCTTTAAAACCGGAAATGCAATTCTGAGCGCCATTATTCCAGTTGCTGCATCTAAACACAGCAATATTTTCTTCATTGTAAATTTTTGAAGCATCATAATATGTCTGTATCTCTGCATTGTCGTAAGGAAGTGCAAACTGAAATACAATCATATTTGCGACTCTCATTCCATTTAAGTCAATGTCTGTTTCTCCAGAATTGATATTGTCATAAGTGATGGAATTTTTTGCAAATTTAACAGATGTCTCTGTTTTTTCAAATATTGCTCCTTCTATCTTCATCACTACAGGAGAGTCTGTATTGTCTTCAAATACAAATTTTATATCATAAGTTCCGAAGGGAATAATTGTGCTGAATTCTCCTTTGGTATTAGTTTTTAGTTTTTTGTAGAAACCAGTCTTTCTTATTTCTAAAGTGGTTGAAACCACAACACCATCTTTTTTCTTTACTGTCCCTCCAAATTCAGATGCTATTTCAACAGGGATATTCAATGAAATTTCATTATTGTTCGGGTAATTCAAATATAATATAATCTTGTAATTGTCTTTTTCTATATCAATAAAAGGTATTTCATCGAGAATGATTTTATAATCTCTGGAAGAATCCTTGATTATTTCTTCAATCATTAATGTGGCTATTTTTTCATTGTCATCATATAAATACGCCACAATATGTTCTTTTTTTAGTTCAAAATTAGAAACAGATTGATTTATCGTTATATAAACATTTGTGTTGCTTGTATCTGTTGCAAGATACAATGGATCGCATAAATCCGATAATTCCGCATAAAAATAGTCTGCTGCTACTTCATCATTGTCGTCCGGTTCTTCCTCTTCTTCTTCCTCTTCTTCAAATCCATTGAAATGAAAAAATGCTGACTCAATTATGCTTGTGATTTTGTCTTTGTAATTGATGGTTAATTTCACATTGTAATCCTTATCCACAATAGAGGACTGGGGCATCTTTCCCAGATGAAGAATCCAGTCGCCATAATTTGTTCTTGTATTGGGTTCTCGCTTGTCTACATTGACTACACCATCATAGAGGACATTATTGTCATCTGTGTATATTTTGGCACTGAATGATAATTCATCATCACTAGAGAGATAATCAATATCAATATGATTTTCATTATCGAATAGAGTAGTATATATGTCGATGTCTACTGTCTTATCCATCATTACTGTTTTTTCATAAGTCTGAAATGAACTGACTCCGTCGATATTTAATTTTATATTGTGTATGCTGAATGTTTTTGTTTCATTTATCCAATATTCATTGCATTTTACCTTGACTTCATAAGTCCCTCCAAAAGGGCTTACGCTCGGCGGTCTGTATATTGTCCTGTAAAATCCATCAGAATAAGTCATTGCAGGTTTGGAAAGAATATTTAATCCCATCTTTATCTGCGCAACTGCATAAGTTGTTGTATTGGGGCATTCGGCAATAATATCTACTTTATTGCTTCCTCCGCCTATCCATTGCGCCTGATTGACGCTATACCATAAAACATCAGGCGTGAGTACAATTTCATTTTCTGCAAAACAAATTGTTGACAGAAAAAAAAGAATAAATATTGAGCAAAATACTGATTTTTTAAATAACAGAGACATTATTTTATTTGAATTATATGTTTAAATAGTTTTTGGCTTTGTGGATAAGAAAATTGATGCTATTGAAAGTATTTGATGATAAGAATGTATTTGATATATTGTACCATAAAAGATTCTTGTCCCTACATTTATTTAAAATAACAGATCTTTTTGTATTTGTAGGGACAAGTTGGATGATGATGAATTTTGTGTTTTATGGGTTCTGTGTTGGATATTTTGTATGGTACTTTGGAATGTGTGCAGGTAAGAGAAGAGGAAGATGTTTTTTTGCTGTGGTTTTTTAAGAGGTATTTGACTGGATTTGAGAGATAAATGTAATTGGTGCTGATAAAGAGAGCAGAACAAATCAACACAGAAAGAGGAATAAGTTATTTTTTAAAATTATTAATGATAGTAAATATATGAGTTCAGACAAATCTGGAGGAAATAAGTGGACAAGAAATCAAAAAATACTTTTAGGTGGTGTAATTGTAGCAATATTTGGACTCATCATTAATTCCTATTTTCTTTATCAGACTTCAAATCAACAAATAATAATTAATCAAGAGTTTAATGAATTTAAAGCTAAATTAGGAGACTTTGATCAATTAGTCACAAATAATTTTTCTACCAATAACATTAAATTCGCCTGTCCATCAGGCACTGAAATCGAAACTACATCTATAACTAAGGAGGAGATACGAGTCATATGCAAAGACATTTCTATCGAGTAATATTACGCATAATGTCCAATTATGTGCCATACGACCAAAGAGTGCAATATGGTCGAGGAATCAGGTAGTAATCCAAAGAGCTTAGTTTTAGACATTATAATTTAAAGTTTATGTGATTACAACAATCTTTATAAATCTAAGTTAACTATACTTAACATTAAATAGAATTAACGTTAACTTAACATGACACAAATTAAAGAAATATTGCAGGACTTAAACCCATGGTGGAAAGAGGACTTTAAATTGGATTTTAAAAACAGGGAAATTTATGCCCAAATCCAAAAATATATGCCTATGCCACAGATAATTGCAATAACAGGATTGCGAAGAGTAGGAAAAACCACGATTATGCGCAAAATTGCAGAAGACAAAATAAAAGAAGGTTTTGATCCAAAAAGCATAATATATTTTTCATTTGATGATTTCAGGAACACCGACATAAGACAAATAATGAAAGAATATGAAGAGATGACAGAAAAGAATTTAAGGGATGGAAATTATCTGCTTTTGCTTGACGAAATACAAAAACTTTCAAATTGGGAAGACAAGATAAAGAGCATCTATGATATTTTTTCAAAAAATATAAAAATAATAATCTCCGGTTCAGAGTCGTTATTCATAAAAAAGAAATCAAAAGAAACCCTAGCAGGAAGGATTTTTGAATTCAAGGTAGAGCCTCTTTCATTCAGGGAATTTCTTGACTTTAAAGATGTCAATTACACTCCTGTTGGTCTTTATGAAAAAGAGCTATTGAAACTGTTTAATGAATTTATTTTGACTTGCGGGTTTCCTGAACTGATTGAGATAAAAGAAAAAGAAATCATAAAAAAATACACAAAAGAAAGCATAGTTGAGAAAATTATCTATCAGGATATTCCTGCATTGTTTGGTGTCCGCGATGTTTCTGTGCTTGATTCCCTGCTCAATATATTGATGGAAAACCCGGGACAGCTTGTTGATTTTACAGACATGTCAAAAGACATGAATATTTCAAGGCAGAGTCTTTCAAATTATATGACCTATCTTGAGCAGTCTTTTTTAATCAGGAAAGTATATAATTTTTCACCAAACAAAAGAAAAACAGAGAGAAAACTAAAAAAATATTACCCTGTATTTTCATGCACAGATATTTTATTCAAGGAAGATACTATGTCAAAATCACAAGTATTTGAATCCGTCATTATTAATCAATTAAAGGCAGAATATTTCTGGCGGGACTCATATAAGAATGAAGTCGATATAATACTATCCGGAGAAAAACCAATTCCTATAGAAATAAAATATGGTAAAATAAATACCAAAGGACTGATGGCATTTATGAAAAAATATAATATTGATGAAGGTTTTATCCTTTCTTACAAGACAGAAGAAAAGAGAATAATTGACGGCAAGACAATTAATATTGTTCCTGGATATAAATATCTGCTAAAAGAGCAGATTCAATAAATTTATGAGTTCACATGCCAAAAACGTTTCTTCTAAAATTTTCTTCCTCTGCCTCATCATCATCAAACAGAAGACAATAATCTTTCTTTTCCTGAAATATTAAATCAAGGTACTTGCTTTTATACCTTTCCAACGGTATAGAATCTACATTTTTATACCTTTCCAACGGCATAAAATATTTGTTTTTATCCCTTTGAATCGGGATAAAATCTACATTTTTATCCCTTTACAACAGGATACTTTAATCACATCCCAAAAACACTCTTTCGAATTTTACTGACTTCCTTTTCATCTACATTTGTCTCAAATAAGGGACAATAAATAGGAACAGCAAACGGCACAAACGTAGAAGAAATAATTGCTTCTCCTTTATTCAATGATGCAATATTTTTTGAATCCTCTGATAAGTCCTGCGAAGTTGTGCTTATTATTGCTTCTCTTTCCTGCGCCATTTCTACACCCATAATTACTTTTGTGTTCATGTTTGCCAGAATCTCGCGCGGAATCAAACTTGGGAGTTGTGTAATTGCGATTAATCCGATCTTGAATTTTCGTCCTTCGCGGGCGATTGTCCCGAAAATATTGCTTCCTTTTGCAAGAACATCTTTGCCTATCACTCTCGGGGCTTCTTCAATCACTACAGAGACAACCGGCTTGTTATCCAGTTCGCCGGTCTTTGAATAATTTTTGTACCTGTAAAACATTGTTTCCATTATCATCGAGCCAATAAGCATCTCTATGCTTCCTGAAAAATGAGAGCAGTCGAGAACTACAGTTTTTCCGCTTTCGAGTTCATCAGCAATATCTTTTATTGTGCGCTCTCCTTTTGTGTCAGAAAAAATATCCTTGAAGACGAGAGTTCCTTTTTCTCCTTTTTGGCACGATAAAATTCTGGAGAATTTTCTTCTCAACACAAGAATTGTTCCTTTCTGGACTTCCTGGTAAGCTTCGATATTGTCGTCATTAAATATTTCAGGAATCCATTTCTTGTCAAATAATTGATAATAGAATCTCATCGCTTCTTTTTGGGCGTCTGAGAAATTTCCAGACCCTTCAAAATGAGAAGGACGGATATCTGCAATATTTATATAGAATGTTTTGGAGCCGAAAGGGGCTTTAAAGTTTGTGTAATAAATGGCATTCTGGGAAAAATCATCGTGGTTTTTAAGTCCTTTTTTTGCGCCCCTGCCAAAATATTCATCGTGGGCATCAAGGACGAGTATGCCATTTGACTCTACGCCAATGTTGTGCCAGAGGATATTTTTCAGGAAATTTGATTTTCCCTTGCCTGTTGTTGCGCAGAATAAAATATGATGGCTCAAAACCTCATTTGCATCAAGGTAAACGTCTTTTTCAAAAACAGTTGAACCGCTTCTTAGTTTGCCAAAATACAGCGGAATTTGGGGTTTTTCAAGGAAAAACAATTCGTCTTCGCTTATGCGATAAATATTGCTGAAAAAATCAGGAAGTGTTTTCGGGGCTTTTACTTTAAATTTTTTGTTTTTCTTTTCAATAATTGCAAGATTTTTCATATTGACAATATTGTAAGATCGCAGATCTTTGTCAAAGAAAGCTATTTCTTCGTCGGTCTGGTTTTCAAGATGCATGCCGCTCATGAGTTCTATTGTTTTTTGCTCCATCTGTGTCGAGTAAGAGACATCATTTACCTGATAAACTGCATACTGGTTTTCATCTATATGAGATATAAGTAATTCTCCTAGTTCTATTATTTGGTTGTTTTTCTGTCTTGCTTCAAGATTGCCAATGCTTCCGCCAATTATTTGACAGACCTGCTGTTTTTTTTTGTCCATAACAATAATGCTTATATAATTTTATTAATATTAATCATTATGAGTTTATTAAGTAAAATAAAAAACAAGATTCCTTTTTTACATAAAAAAGAAAACGATGATTCTTTTTCAAGACACATGATGGAAGCAAATCAAAACAGCTATCCAAAAGATTTTTCAGTCAATGATACTCAAGAGACTGAACCAACAAGACACGAGGTAAATCCTAATGAAAACATGCATCAGGAATCTCACGATATGAATTCTTACGAACCGAGATCACATAATGTATTGCGTACTCACCGGCCACAACAGCAAACCTACCAACCACAGGCACCCAATAATCACAATTCTTATGGGCAAAGATATCCTTCCAATGATTTTGAACAACAAAACAAGATTCCTTTTGAAGAGCCACCTCCTTTATCTATAGATGTTGATGGAAATTCTGCTGAAATGGAAAAGTTAGATACGGTAATGATTGAATTGAGAACTATTAAAGCACAGAATGTACAGATTTTAAGCGAGATAAGAATCATGCAGGATCGTCTTAGGAGAGCATATTGAGATATAAATTTGTTTTGTTTTAATATTTAAGAAGTTCTTAGATTATCTTTTCAATAAATAAGTTGAAGTAATTATTAATAATCCTCCGACTATAACATTCCAAGTTAGCGATTCTTTAAATATAATCATTCCAAATATAATTGCACTTACAACTTCCACATAAGTTAAATGAGATGCTGTCGAAGCTTTTATTTTTTTAAGCGCTGAAAAAAAGAAAATGTACGCCACAAGCCCGATAAATGTGCCGTAAGCAATGCCCATTCCTGTCTGCAATAGATTTGGCAGAGGCTTATTGATAAAGATAAATGGCAAAAACATCAGGAATCCGATTATATTTTGATAGAAGATTGTTTCATATTTTGAATTTTTATCAGATTGTCCCTTGAAGATAACAATTACAAATGCATGTAAAATTGCAGTCGCGAACATAAACATCAATCCTAAAAATTCAAGATTTCCAAAAGATATTTTTTGATTGAAAAATATAAATACTGTTCCTGTAAATGCCAACATCAATAGATAAATATTTCTTTTGATAATTTTTTCCTTCAAAATGATTGTGCTAAATATTGTGGCAAAAATTGGCCAGGTATAAACAATTATTGTAGCGGTGCTTATTGGGGCTAATTGAAAACCCAACACCATTAATAGTGTCTTGATCCCAAAAAGAAATGAAACAAAAAACATAAGCTGCTTGTTTTCGACAGCAATAAGATTTATTTTCTTTAATTTAAAATAAAGCAAAAGAATGATTACAGGTATTGCCAATCTAAAAAAAGATATTGTAGTGGGCGGCAAGTTCATGGATTTTACAAACACCCCATTGGTTCCACAAATTATGGCAGCAATAATTACCTCTAAGTGAGGATTCAACTTCATAGTACTAATTACTGTGTATATTATTTTAATAAATTTTTCGTATTTGTTTAGCAAAAACAAAGATTCTTTACCAGCATATTTTTGAGCTCTACTTTCAAGTTAAGATTTTTCAATTGCCATGAGGCAATCAACGACGCCAATGCCTCATAATTCTCTTTTCCTGTCTCTGACCGACACGCCCCAATAATTTTGCGATTTGCTATGGTCGCGCGTAGTGCGCGCTCTGCAAAATTATTAGTCGGTTCAACCCCTTCAATCTTGACGCAGGTAAACCAATTTCCAAGATTG
>DAOVUW010000047.1 GCA_030632385.1 Candidatus Nanohalarchaeota archaeon | reverse complement strand
CTTTTTTTATTTTGGATGTTAAAAATAAAAATATAAATATTATATTTATTGTATATTTATGTCAATCAATATTGAAGAGATTTTAAGCTATACTATCGGACACAATTATATAGAAGAATATTCACTGGCATTTGGTGTTTTTTTATTAACTGTTCTTGTCCTCAAAATTTTTAAATATGTAATTATTACAAGAATAAAAGATGTAACTGCCAAAACCAAAACTCAATACGATGAAATAGTTATAGAAATCATTGATAATATCGGTTGGTCATTTTATGTTTTATTGTCTCTTTATGTGGCGATAAAGTTTATTTGGACTCCGGTTTATGTAAATACAGCTTTGTATTATGCGTTGTTATTTATTGTTGTATATTATGCAATTAAAGGAAGCCAAACAATAATTGAACACATTGCGCTAAAAATAATATCAAAAAGAAAAAATAAAGAAGAAGAGTATATTGTTGCTCTTTTAAGCAATATTTTAAAGATAAGCCTGTGGGCCATAGCATTTATTTTTATTCTTTCAAACATGGGCTATAATGTATCTACTTTGATTGCAGGTATTGGAATAGGAGGCATAGCCATTGCTTTTGCTCTTCAGAATATTTTAATAGATATTTTTGCTTCGTTTTCCATATATTTCGATAAGCCATTTCGCATAGGCGATTTTATTGTTACAGGAAAGGATTCAGGCACAGTTAAAAAAATAGGCATCAAGACCACAAGGATAGCTAGTTTGGGCGGTCAGGAATTGATTGTATCAAACAGAGACTTGACGACCAGCAGGATAAATAATTATAAAAGAATGGAAAAAAGAAGAATCAGCTTTACTTTTGGTGTCGTTTATGAAACTCCGAGCGAAAAACTCAGAAAAATTCTTGTAATCGTGAAAGACCTTTTTGATAAAATTGAATTGGCAGATTTTGGAAGAGTTCATTTTAAAGAATTCGCAGATTTTAGCTTAAACTTTGAAGTGGTTTATTATGTCAATACTCGCGATTATGATAAATATATGGATGTTCAGCAAAAAGTGAATTTTGCTATAAAAGAAAGCTTTGAAAAAGAGAAAATCGAGTTTGCATACCCTACGCAGACTGTTTTAGTAAATAAGGCAGGGTAATTAAAGTAGGAATATTAATATTATACATTTATAAAATTTATTCTATTCTATAAAGAGGTAGTTATTATGGACATAACAGATATCACAAAAGACACAGAAAATGTTAGTATTGAAGCGCATGTAGTAGAAGTAGGCGAACCAAGAACAGTAAACACAAAATTTGGACCAAGACAAGTGGCAGATGCAGTAATTGAAGACAAGACAGGAAGAATAAATCTTACTTTATGGCAGGAAAAAATCGATGAAGTAAAAAACTCAAAAAAAGTGGAAATCGAAAATGCATATGTCAGAGAATGGAACAATAGTCTAAGTTTGAATATTTCGAAAGATACGACAATAAAATGCAGTAATGAATAAAAGAGATTAAAAGATAAAGATGAGTTTTGATATGTTTTTGGATCCAATTGTTCAATTGACCCTTATTTCGTCAGGCTTATCTTTAATCATTACTCTTGTTCAAAAAAAGACAATCAACCAGGGCGAAATGAAGAGAATAAAAGCTGAAATCAAATCTCTTCAAAAAGAAATGAAAGAAGCGCAGAAAAACAATAACACTTCAAAATCAAATAAACTGCTTTCAAGAACAATGGAATTAACACAGAAGCAGATGAAAATGACAATGAAGCCGGCATTATACACTATGCCTCTTTTCATCATCGCATTTCCTTTGATTGCAAAATACTTTGCGACAGCATTGATTACTTTTCCTTTTGGTCTTGCACTTCCGTGGCTTTCTTGGTCTCCTTTTGGATTTGTATGGAAGACAACTCTGGGATGGCTAGGAATATACATTTTTGCATCAATATTTGCCAATATTATTTTTAAGAAGATTTTCAAGATGAGTTTTTAGACAATAGCGCTGTAGAGTTGCTGTGCCTTTGAATCAAAATAGACAATGGAAAATATAAAGATTGACAAAATAATAAGATCGAAAAGAAAAACATTCTCTATACAGGTAGCGCCAGATGGCAGTTTAATATTGTGCGCTCCTATAATGACATCGCATGAAACAATCCAAAAGGTTATAGAAAAAAAAAGAACATGGATTTTAAAAAAGCAAAAACTTGTCAAAGAAAAGTACATGCAAATGTCTCCAAAGAAATTTGAAGAAGGAGAGACTTTTTTTTATCTGGGGGATTTGTACAAATTATACATACTCCAAAACAGTCAGGTTCCGTTGGAATTCAACAACAAATATTTTATTTTGTCCGGGAATCACAGCGGGAAGGCAAAAGAAATTTTTACAGATTGGTATAAAAAACAGGCATATGAACTATTCTGCCAAAGGACGAATGGGATTTATTCTCCAATGTTGGGACTTAAATGCAATGGGCTTAGGATAACAAATGCCAAAAAGCGATGGGGTTCATGCACTGTATCAGGGACGCTGAATTTTAACTGGAGATTGATTATGGCACCATTGAATATTATTGATTATGTTGTTGTTCATGAATTGATTCATATTAAGGAAAAAAACCACTCTAAATGCTATTGGTCTAAAGTCGGAAAGGCAATGCCTGATTATAAAAAACGCAGGAACTGGCTGAAAGAAAACGGACATCTGCTATTTTTTTGAGAAAAACGCAAAATAAACCGTTTTTTGTCGGAAAAATACAAATCGAATAAAAAGACATATTTTTAAAGATTTTTATTTTTTAGATATACTAAGTATGGCAACGAAAATAAAAAATATTGGTGTTGATGTAAGTGTCAAACCCGAAGATGAATGCAGTGATAACAACTGTCCGTTTCACAATGATTTGAAGATAAGAGGAAATATCTTTGAAGGCATTATTGTATCAGATAAGATGGATGGTTCTATTGTTGTTGAAATGAGATATCTTCACAAATTAAAAAAGTACAATGTTTATGAAAGAAGAAAAACGAAGATATGCGCTCACATTCCTCAATGCCTAAGCGCAAAAAAAGGAGATAAAGTAAAGATTGCAGAATGCAAACCTATTTCAAAAACAAAGAATTTTGTGCTTATAGACAAATTAAATTAAATTTGAGGGATTAAAATGAAAGCAATAACAATTAAGAATACAAAAGGAATTTTAGTTGGAACGCAATTAAAATGTATAGATAATACTGGTGCAAAAAAACTAAATGTTATTTCTGTAAAAGGTTATCGGGGCGTGAAAAATAGGATTCCTTCCGCAGGTGTAGGATCTGTAATAATATGTTCTGTTACTGCCGGAAAACAAAAAATAATGCATGAAGTTGTAAAAGCTGTTATTGTCAGGCAAAAAAAATCTTATTTAAGACCGGATGGAGTTCATATTTCTTTTGAAGACAACGCAGCAGTGATTGTTGATGATAAATACGAACCAAAAGGAAAGGAAATAAAATCCGTTATCGCAAAAGAAGCAATAGAGCGATTTGCAACAATAGGAAAGATTGCAAGAGTTGTTGCTTAAATTATTTTTCTTCTCTCTTGTTGAATTCAAACAAAGGAGGTTCTGTTTCAATTGTTTTTCTTCTGCACTTTTTGCATCTATTTTCAAGAGTGTATGTTTTGCAGTTTTTGCAAAAATAAATGTTTGGCATACTAAATTACAAGTATTATAGATTTAAAATATTATTTTTTAAAAGAGGACTATGGTTTCAGTATGTTTTTATTTTCAGGTTCATCAACCAAGAAGATTGAAATATTTTTCCGATATGGAAAATCCCAAATCCATAGACGAATTAGAGAAATCAATATTTTTTGACAAAAAGAACAAAGAAGTAATGGAAAAAGTATCTGGTAAATGCTATCTTCCTGCAAACCAGACAATGCTTGAACAGATTGATTTATATAAAAACGACACAAAAAAATTCAAAATAAGTTATTCTGTATCTGGAATATTTTTAGATCAGCTTGAATTATTTGGCATTGATGATGTTTTAGAATCATTTAAAGAATTGGCAAAAACAGGATGCGTTGAATTTCTGAATGAAACATATTATCATTCTCTTTCGAGCTTTTATGGAAAAGACACAGAAAGGGAAGAATTTAAGGAACAGGTGCAGATGCACAATAAGAAAATAAAAGAATTGTTTGGTTATGATGCCAAAGTATTTAGAAATACAGAACTGTTATTCAATAATTCTATTGCAAAGACAGTAGAAGAAATGGGTTATTTTGGAATACTAGGCGAAGGCATTGAAAGAGTTCTAATCAATCCTCCTTATTCGCCTGAACATATTTATAAATTAAGAGATGAAGAATCAAGAATATCTGTGCTTCTTCGCCATTATAAATTGAGCGACGATATTGCCTACCGTTTTTCAGCAAGATGGTCTGGTTCATGGCCTCTTACAGCAGATAAGTTTGGAAACTGGATAAAAGAATGCCAAGGAGAAACAATCAACTTATTTATGGATTATGAGACATTTGGAGAACACCAATGGGAAGATACAGGAATATTTGAATTTATGAAATATCTGCCTTATGAAGTAATAAAACAGAATCATATGGATTTTTCAACACCAACAGAAATAATTCAAAGATACCCTCAAAGAGGCATTATTGACATTGATGATTTCTCAACGCATTCATGGGCAGATCTTGAAAGAGATTGTTCTGCATGGCTTGGAAATAATATGCAAAGATATATTTTTGAAGAAATAAAAAAAAGAGAAAAGGCAGTAAAACAAACAAAAAACGAAAAACTTTTATCTATCTGGAGAAGTATGCAAACATCAGATATCTTATATTATATGTGCACAAAATACTGGGGTGACGGAGATGTGCATAAATATTTTAGTCCATATGATACGCCACATCAGGCTTTTGAAAATGTACTTGGTGCTTTATCTCAATTAGATCGTGTTATTCGTTATGATTAAACAAATATAATTAAAAAAGGAATCAGGAAAAAGATAGTTATAACATAAATTAGGGGAATTATTCTCGAAGTAAGGGCAGTGTCTCCTATTTTTCTTGAGATGAAAATAGGAATGCTCCTGATTGGATAAATAAGCATACTGCTAAATACATTAAATAAACAGTGTGTCATTGCAACTGCAAGAGCAGCAGAACTCCCCAACGCTAAAGCCGCCAGAAGTGCTGTAATTGTAGTGCCTATATTGGCCCCAATAAGATATGGATAGATTGCTTCTAAACTAAGCATGCCTGTTCCCACAAAAGGAACAATGAGCGATGTTGTAACAGAACTGCTCTGAATTATTGCCGTCAAGCACACTCCGAAAATAAAACTTCTTTTAGGACTCTTGAAAATAGATTTATGCAGGATTTCCCGAAATTCTGTTTTTGCCAAAGGTTTTAGAATATTTACAAAACATCCCATTGATGCAAAAAGCATAGCCAACGACACAATTGCAAGGATTATAGGATTTACCAAAATGTGCGTAAAAAAGGCCACAGATGGGTGAAGAATAAAATTAAGAGGGCTTGAAAAAGCAAGATTGGAAGCAATATCTGGAGATTTGAAAAATAAATTTATGATGAATAATGAAGACTTTTCTAAAAAATGGAAAGTTATTTCAAGAGGGAAAAAAATAAGGACAGCAATTGTATTGTGGATGTCATGAAGAATTGCTGCTTCAAATGCGTGCTTGAATTCTTTTTTTTTGCTTATATGAGTGATTGAGACAATTGCATTTGTAATTGTGGTTCCTATGTTTGCACCGAGCACTATTGGTATTGCTCCTGTTAATGTCAGGCATCCACTGGCAACCAGACCCACAACAATAGAAGTGACAAAAGAAGAACTCTGCACCATGCTTGTCGCAAGTATTCCAATGAAAAGAGCAACAAAAGGATTTGAAGTAAATAATACGATTGATTCAGCAAAATCTCCGCCAAACATCTTAAATGAAGTTGACATTAATTTTATGCTCAATAAAAAAAAAATATATAAAAATAAGAGACAGACCAATGTTTTTCGCTATTTTTTTCTTCATAACTTATCCACCATTTTGCTTGTCGTAAATAAACTATAACATTTTGTAAGATGAGTTTATTTACGGCACAATCTACAACGTCAGTTGGAGACGCAGAAAATCTTTTAGATTTTCTCGCGAAATCCTGCCCTATAATTTAAATCCGCAGGATTTTTTTTTGTTTATTTTGGGTATAGTTTTTTTAAATCAATGAGTTATATATAACTGATGTTAACAGAATCAGTTCAAAAAAAAATAATTTCAATTCTCAGGATTAAGAAACCAAAATGTGTTGCGGTTAGTGTCCCCGAAGGCATGAAAACAGATTTAAAAAAAATAAGCCAATTGATCGAATCCCAAAATTCTGAAGTTCTGTTGATAACAGAACCATGCTTTGGAGCATGCGATTTGAGAGATTATGAAGCCAAATTATTTGGATGCGATTTATTCATTCATTTAGGGCACAGTGATTTTGGGTTAAAGACTTTAGTTCCAACTGAATATATTGAAGTCTTTAGCGATCATTCACCCATTAAAGATTTAAGAAAAGATATTGAAAAAATCAGAAAATACAAAAAAATTGCTCTATGCTCGACAATTCAGCATATTTTAAAACTTGAGGAAATAAAGAACTTTTTGGAGCAAGAAAATAAAACAGTGTTTATTGCAAAGTCAAAAAAAGCAAAATATAAGGGACAAATATTAGGATGCGATGCATCAGGAATTGAGGCAATAAATGATAAAATTGACTGCATTTTATTTATCG